>JAIRLQ010000514.1 GCA_031259345.1 Treponema sp. | reverse complement strand
TGCCGGTGGAGGACCGGTACCTTATGACCGAGGATGAACTCTTGGGGAAGATCGACGTCCTCCTGGGCGGCCGGGCTGCGGAAGACCTGGTCTTTGGCAAAATTTCCACCGGCGCCGCCAATGATCTGACCAAGGCTACGGATATCGCCCGGAAGATGATCACCGATTATGGCATGAGCAGCCGGTTTAAGCATGTGGCCCTGACCCAGCGGGGGGCCGGTATGTTGGGCGCCCAGAGTCAGGATCCCCTCTTGCACCGGGAATATTCCGAGGCGACCCAGCAGTACATTGATGAGGAGATAGCCCATATTGTGGAACGGCGTTATGGTACGGTAAAAGAAACCCTGGGCCGGAACCGGAATATTCTGGACGCCGTGGCCGCGCAGCTTCTGGAAAAGGAGACCTTGGATGAGAAGGAATTTAAATCCTTGGTGGAGGCTGTTTATTGACCCGGCAAGAGAGGCTTTTTCAACATCTGACATTTTGAAAAAGCCTCACATAGATGAGCCTGTTCCAAAACTCGGTTAGTTTTGAAAAAGGCTTATAATTTCAATAGCATCCCCGCAAGCCCTGCGGCGGCTATATATACGATGGGGTGCTTCTTTACGGTACGGATAAGCAGAAACAGGATCATAAAGAGAAACACTTCCCGCCATCGGAGTATTTCATACCAGGCCGAAGCGGCGCCGTTGTACAGCGACAGCCATATTACCCCAAAGCCTGCGGCGGCGATGAGTCCCGTGGCCGCAGGGCGGAGGCCGGAAAAGATCGCCTGCACGAGGGCATTTTCCTTAAAGGCTAGGAGTATCCTTGTGACGATCATGATAACGATTATGGAGGGGCTTATCAGTCCCAGGGTGGCGACAACTGCTCCGGGGATTCCTGAACACTGAAAACCGGTATAGGTTGCTATGTTGACTCCGATAGCGCCGGGGGTTGATTCGGAGATCGCAATCATGTCCACTATGGATTCATGGCTGATCCATTCATATTTATCCGCCAACTGGTAGAGAAAGGGCAAGGTTGCCAAACCTCCCCCTACGGAGAAGAGGCCAATCTTGAAAAACTCGGCGAAAAGGATCAAGAGGATCATGTTGGTCTCTTTTTATGGGGCCGATAGAGGAGGAACCCCGCGATCCCCGCAGAGATAACCAGCAGTACCGGGGAGGCGCGGAATACCGCTGAAAGTAGAAAGGCGGCGACACAAATGGCGAGGGCTTTCCAATCCTTAACGGCCCTCTTAAAGAGTTTTATCACCGTATCCAGGATAAGGGCGCCCACCGCTATCCGGATACCTCCAAAGGCATACTGAATCAGGGGGATATGGGAAAAATTTTTAAGAAAGACGGCAATGAGGGTTATGATGATGAGGGAGGGCAGTATAAAACCCAGGGTGCAGAGGATTCCTCCGGGGATTCCCTTCTTTTTAATTCCGATAAAGGTTGAAACATTGACCGCTATTACCCCCGGAGTGACTTGACCAATGGCAAAATAATCCGTCACCTCATCTATGGTGGCCCATTTCTTTCGTTGTACTAATTCCCGCTCAATGATGGGGAGCATGGCATAGCCGCCGCCGAAGGTGATGCAGCCCATTTTGAAAAAAGTCCATATCAAGCCGAGATATTCTTTCAAGCTCTGTCCCTATTATCCATTATTTCGTATAACGGTAAGAAAGTTCAAGCTCTGTCCCCATTATTGTGTATAATGGCAAGATGGAGTTCATCGAGCTGTTTCTGCTCCACCTCACTTGGACTATCGTCCATGGGATTTATGGCAAAGGAGTTCTTTGGGAACGCAATGACCTCCTTGATGGAGGTTTCTCCGGCCATAAGCATGACTAGGCGGTCTAAGCCCGGTGCAATACCTCCGTGGGGTGGGGCGCCATACTTGAAAGCTTGAATAAGGAATCCGAATTTCTGTTCCGCTTCTGCAGGATCAAGCCCTACGATTTTAAATATCCTTTTCTGTAGTTCCGGATCATGAATACGGATGGACCCGGAAGCGAGTTCATAGCCATTGAGAACAAGATCATAGAGATCCCCTTTCACAGAACCGGGGTCCTGTTCCATTGTGGCATGGTATTTATCCTGGGGCCATGAAAACATATGATGGGCGGCATCCCAATGGTTTTCTATTTCGTTATATTCGAAGAGGGGGAAATCCACAATCCAAACGAATTCGAAGTGATCCGAGGGACAGAGCTCCAGATCACGGCCAAGTTTTGACCGTACTGCTCCCAGAGCGGTATTGGCGATTTTTCTCTGAGAATCGGCGACAATGAGGATAAGGTCTCCGGGTTTTGCCCCAAGCCCGGAAATAATCTTGAAGGCGTTGTTTTTTTGAGCTCTGTCCCCAAAATTGTTGTTGGATTCAAGACTGTTATCAGCTCTGTCCCCAAAAAATTTAGATATTCCACCTTCCAGGATCGGAGCGGTTTCGGTTCCCGCAACTTTCATCCAGACCAGGCCCTTGGCTTTATATATTTTTGCATGGGCTTCAAGGTCTTCTATCTGTTTTCGGGAATAATCGGCTTTTCCTGGTACAACCAGGGCTTTTACCCCGCCACCGGTTATGGTAATTCCTTTGGCTGCGGCCGCAGCTTTATCTGCATCTCCGGCGGCTAGGGCGTCTTTGAAGGCTTGGCAATTTCCTTCCGCAACATAGGGACCAAAATCCTGGAGTAACATGTCAAAACGACAGTCCGGCTTATCGGTACCATAAAGTTCCATGGCCTTGTCATAGGTAAGCCGTCTGAATTGAGCGGGGAGTTCCCGGGCCAGGGTCTTTTTGAATACGTATCCCAGGAGCCCTTCAAGCATAGCAAGGATATCATCCCGGCCTACAAAAGACATTTCGATATCTATTTGGGTAAATTCAGGCTGTCGATCACCCCGGGCATCCTCATCCCGATAACAACGAGCAATTTGGAAATATTTATCGAACCCCGCAACCATGAGGATCTGCTTGTAAAGCTGGGGGGATTGGGGAAGGGCATAGAATTTACCCGGATATAATCGGGAAGGGACTAAATAGTCCCTGGCGCCTTCAGGAGTGGATTTGATAAATGTAGGAGTCTCGATTTCAAAAAAACCTTGACCGATTAGCCACTCCCTGACCGCAAAGGTTACATCATTTCTGAGCTTTATCCGCTTCTGCATACCCTCAGACCGGAGATCCAGGTACCGGTAAGTAAGACGCAGATCTTCCTTGGCCTCAGACTCCTCACCTATCTGGAAGGGAAGCAGCTCAGAACGACTTAATATGACAAGTCTACAGGCAACTACCTCAATTTCGCCGGTACTCATTTCGGGATTTACCATGGAATCGGGTCGGATTCGGACACTTCCCTCTACAGCGATACAGTATTCATTCCGAAGTTCCGCAGTCAGAGAAACCAATTCTCTTGGGGCATCCTGGTCTACGATTACCTGGGTTATCCCATACCGGTCTCGAAGGTTGATAAAAGAGATGCCCCCATGGTCCCGTTTTCGGTGTATCCATCCATTTAATATAACATTTTTCCCCGCATCGACCTTCCGCAGGGCGCCGCAATTGGTTGTCCGTTTCAATTCTTCCATAAAAACAACTATAGCCGGAGGGGGGATGCATGGCAAGAGTAATGTCTTAGTGGCATCATTTGGAAAGAGCTCTGTCCCCAGGATTTCATTCGAAAGTCTGGTTTGATACTCCAAAGAATATTTGGGGACAGAGCTAAAAAATAGCGATATATTAAAGCAATTCCCACAGTGCTCCCATAATATAGAGTATGAGACACAACAGAATTCTTAAGGCTGGGGCGACTTATCATGTCACCGCCAGGGCCAATAGACGGGAGATGGTTATGCACTGTAATGCTATGAGGACCCTCTTTCTCAATACCATAAAACGGGCAAAAAAGAAGTACCGCTTTCAAATTTATAATTTTTGTATTATGGGTAATCATATTCATCTCATAATCCACCCGGACTGTAATGAATCTTTGTCCAATATCATGCAATGGATTCTCAGTGTATTCGCCATGGCCTGGAATCGGAAGCATTTTGTAACCGGTCATGTATGGGGAGAACGTTTTTTTTCGAAAATAATTAATAACTTCAATGAATTTTTTTATGCTTTTTTATATATTTCCCGGAATCCGGTGGATGCACAGCTTGTTTACAAGGCAGATGAATGGGAATATGGGGGATTATGGCATTTTATATCAGGTAATCGAGAAATTATAGATACCATGTCGCCTCTTGTCTTAAAGATATATCATATATTATTGTCTCATTATGACGGGAAGCCATCATAGGAATAGTATACCCCTGGGAATAGTCACCTAAAATGCCGGATTTTCTGTTGGGAAATATCCGGATTGAGGTAGAGTATAAACGGGTCAAAAATCTCCGCCTTACTGTATATCCTCCTGATGGCAGGGTATGTATTTCGGCGCCCTTCCATACAAATGCCGAA
>JAIRLQ010000452.1 GCA_031259345.1 Treponema sp. | reverse complement strand
GTCGGTTCGTCCATGATTAATATTGAAGAATCTTTGTGGATTGCCTTAACGATTTCCAGCATCTGAATATCGGCGATGCTTAGATTTTTCAATTTGGTCTGAAGCCCGTCCACCAGCCTAGGATTATCAATCAGTCCCTCAGCCCGCAGCAGCTCCCCGGTTTGCCGGTAGATATACTTCCAATCGACCGTGCCGAATTTATTCACCGGCAGGTTCCCCAAAAAGAGGCTTTCCGCCACGGTCATCTCCGGAACATAGGTGCATTCCTGGTAGATCATGGCGATCCCCTGATTCCGGGCATCCACGGGATTCTGAATCTGGACCGGGTTTCCCTCAATATGGATATCCCCGGAATCCGCTTTATGCAGCCCGTTGATTATCTTCATCAAAGTCGATTTACCCGCGCCGTTTTCACCACAGAGGGCATGGACCTCCCCCCGCCGGGCTGAAAAGCTCACGTTATCCAGGGCCAGCACCCCCGGAAAAGCCTTGGTAATATTTTTTAATTCAAGAAAAACATTCTTTGCCATAATACCTCCTCTCCACCGTATGACAAAGGACCGGCACGGCCCCATAACCTGTCTTTAACTAATTGTCTCATGGTTTTTTGCGCATGTCAACATAAATTTTGCGCACATTTCCAATTTTTTTTTCGCAAATTTCGAGAAATCACGGGAAGTATATATAAATTTATCGATAAAAGCAGTCAAGAAGACCCTTTTAGTAAAATATTCCGAATCAAAATTTTGCGCAAATATTCTTTCCGGTTGAATAAATAACGCGGGAATGTTATCATTATAATAATGAAAACCAACAGCCTTACCATGGAGTCCGTTGCCCGGAAGGCCGGAGTCTCAATTACTACCGTTTCCCATGTTATCAACAAAACCAGGCATGTCAGCCAGGAGACCATGGCGGCGGTCATGTGCGCCATAGAGGAATTGAACTACCGTTCCGTAAAAATGACGAAGTCCTATAAAAATGCCGTCTGTATCGGGGTTATTCTCGCAGACGCCCGGGAAGACTATTTTACCTCCATGATTAAGGCCGTCGAATCCGTTGCCGATGACTATGGAATATCCGTTATTTTCTGTGATTCCGAGATGGATCTTGAAAAGGAGGAGAAAAACATCATCACCCTGGTGGAGCGTAATATTAACGGCCTCCTCCTTGCCCCGGTAGAGGCGGCTCATATCTCCAAATCCTTGAAAAAAATTTCCCTTCCGGTGGTTCTTATCGACCGGCAGTATGAATCCCATAATTTTTTATTTGTAGGTATAAATAATTTCCAAAGCAGCTACTCGGGAACGAAACACCTTTTTGAAAAGGAGTGTAAACATATCGGGTTTATAGGATATTCCACCTCGGTTTATACGATCAAACAGCGTATCCTTGGATATAGGGCCTTTATGGCGGAGAACAATCCTCCCGGGGTCAACCGGTCCGCGATCCCTCAGCCGGTAGACCGGCCGTTTATCCCCAAGGTGTTGACCCTGAGTTATAATAGGGAAGACTCTTTCCCCCTCATTAAGCAGTTTATCCTTGAGGAAGGGCTTGACGGCCTGGTTTGCGCCACATCGACCCTTTGCTATGAACTTATCGAAGTCCTTGACACCCTCAGCGCCGATATACAGAAACGGCTGAAGATTATCACCTTTGACGATAACCGCTGGTTTGACTATCTCAAGTATCCGGTGTCGGTGATTTCCCAGCCGGTGGCTGAAATAGGCAACGCCGCGCTGGAAAATCTTTTGCAGATGATCGAGCAGAAAAATTCCCTCTGTACCGTAAAGCGGGAATTGCTTTTCGATACCGCCATCATTGACCGGGCTTCGCCCTAGGAGCCTGTTGCACTTTAGCGCAAAATTGAATAAAAATGCACCGGGGCTTTGCGGGTGGTTAAGAAGCCTTTGCGGGCAGCGGCCCCCGCCGCCGTGCGGGGGAGGCGGGGCCGGGAGGGGGCTTGACCCTGTTTCGGCGGGTTGGTACATTGTTGATGTTAGATTCATATAATATATGTTAGATTTATTTAATAATAGGAGGTTTTATGTACCGCTTCACTGAAAGACGGCTTCCCCTGGAAGTTTGTGCCGTTCTCTGCTGCCTGTTCTGCCTGGGAGCCTGTTCTGCCTGGGAGCCTGTTCCAAATCCAGGGAGGCCTCCACGGCCACGGAAACCGGGGCGGAAGTCGTGTCCGCGGAGGCCAAGGCGGCCGGGACCGTGTATCCCCTGCGGCTTGAAAATTTTGACGCCGCGGGGAACTCCTATACCCAGGTGTTTACAAAAGCGCCGGAACGGGTGGTGGCGACTACCCAGGGGAGTATAGAGGCTCTGCTCAAACTTGGGCTTGGCAGCAGGATTGTTGGGGTTGCCAATATTATCAGCGATTTTCCCGATGATATACGGGCCGAAGGGGAAAGGCTGCCGATTATCTCAAACCAGTGGCCGCCTATGGAGCTGGTTCTGGGGGCTTCCCCGGACCTGGTTATGGGGAGGGCGATGGACTTTAACGAAGGGGAATACGGGCTTGGTACGGTTGAAACCTACACGGGCATGGGGATCAATTCCTATATTTGGGCGTCCAGCAGCCTTACCGGAAACCCGGTCCTGGAAGATATTGTTGATGATATCCGCAATATCGGCCTGATCTTTGATATACAGCCTGCCGCCAATGCCTTTGCCGGTGAACTGCAGGAAAACCTCGACAGGCTCAAGGCGGCCCTTGCGGGGAGGCCCGGCGGGAAGAAGGCGTTGATGATCACCGATTTTGACGGCAGTACCTACGGCCAGTACGGCGCCAAGGCAAAACTGCAAAACGATTTTCTTGGCAAACTGGGCTTTGTAAACGCCACCGAACAGGCCGGTTCGTCTTTGGGGCTGGAGACGATGATAGCCCTCAATCCCGACATGATCATCTACATCAACTATGCGGACAGCCCCCTGAATGCCCAGGCTGCCATTGACGGTTTATTGGCGGAGGCGTCGCTGCAAAACGTACCCGCCGTAGCGAACCGGCAGATTTTTCTCGTTCCCTTTAACGACATTATGGGTCATGGCTATTGTACCATTGAGGGATTGGCCGGGCTTGCGGAACAGATATACCCCGGTCTGATGTAGAACGGGGAAGGGAGCCGCCGTGCTGCTGCTAAGTAAGATTCTGCTGAAGATGGCAAAGGGCTTGTGGCTGTGGATTATCGCCATTCTGGGTCTCAAGCTGCTGGCCTTGGCCGGAATTGCCCTTTTTTCCCAGACTCTTTCCGGGTTTTTGGGCGGCATGACGGAACAGCCCCTGCCGCCGGCGCTGTTGTCCGCGGCAGTGGGTCAGGCCCTTCTGGGCGCCTGTATGGTTCTTGCCGGGGAGGTGCTGATTGGGGAAGCTGAATACCGCTGTACCGCCAAGGCCCGGATTAGTTTACGAAAGCGGATTTTTTCCAAGATACTCCTTTTGGACGTGGGCAGCATCGAAAAAATCGGCATGTCGCAGGCGGTGGCTTCCGCGGTTGACGGCATTGAATCCATGCAGATTTACTACAGCAGGTACCTTCCGGGACTTTTTTACTGCCTCCTCTCGCCGGTGTATTTGTTTTTCAGGTTAAAAGATTCCTCTTTCGAGGCGGCGGTTTTTTTGCTTGTCATCTCCATCTTCCTGTTTCCCGCCAACAACCTTTTCAAGAAAATCGTGAAAGGTTCCGCAACATCGCTGGTATGGGGAAGTTTCCGGGAATTAACCGGGTATTACCTTGAGAGTCTCCGGGGGCTTTCGACGCTGAAACTTTTTAACCAGGACGGAGAGCGGGAAAAGAACCTGAGGGGCCGGGCCGAAGATTTTAACCGCCGTCTTATGGGAATGATCCACAGTAATTTTGTATCCTTTCTGTTTTCAGACGGGATTATCTACCTTTCGGTGTTTGTTTCGGTAGTTTTTGTGTGTACCCGGCTTTCCCGCGGCAGGGCCGCCCTGGGGGACGCCATTATGGTGTTGATGCTGGGTTACGGTTTTTTTGCCTCTATCCGCCAGTTGATGCTCAGTACCCATCAGGCCCTGACGGGGATTGCGGCGGCGGAGGCCCTGTCGGATATTTTGGATATTGATACAAGCCGGCCGCAGATTACCTTTAACCGCGATTCGGTTGCGGCGGACGCCTTCAGGGGGATCCGTCTTGAGGGGGTTTCATATAGCTACCCCGGAAGGGATTCGGGCGTTCAAAACCTTAGCATGGATATTCAAAAAGGCGCCATAACCGCCCTGGCCGGTCCTTCGGGAAGCGGGAAAACTACCCTTTCATCCCTATTGCTCCGGTTTTTTGATCCCAGCCGGGGGCGGATCATCATGGAGGGAATCCCCTATGCCGCCCAAAGTCCGGAAG
>JAIRLQ010000441.1 GCA_031259345.1 Treponema sp. | reverse complement strand
GTAGATTACCGGAGTTCCGAGCGAGATAAATCTAGTTCCGAGGTAGATTGTCGGAGTTCCGAGCGAGATAAATCTAGCTCCGAGCTAGATTGCCGGAGTTCTGAGCGAGATAAATCTAGCTCCGAGGTAGATTACCGGAGTTCCGAGCTAGATAAATCTAGCTCCGAGCGAGATTGCCGGAGTTCCGAAGGGAACGATTGGGGTTCAAAGCTCCGATGCTTCTATTCCGAGATGAATTAATTCTGTTCCGGGGTGAATTACCGGGGTTCCGGGCAGGGTTAATTCGGGTTTGAGCGGAATTATCGGGGTTCTGAGCTTCGCTCGTTTGGTTTTGGGTAGAACGGTTGGGGGTACGGGAGCCGGAAACCGGAGATACGGCGTTACTGCCGGAGTAAAAAGTTTACGATAGAGCGTAAAATTCCGGGAAAAGGAAGGGGGCGTATCTTTCTCACTCTATTTGGACACGAGTGATTTCTTTTACAGCCCCCGGAAATTGCCTGAGATACAGGCCCATCGCCGTCCCCATAAGCGCGTGGATATAGGGCGGTTTCCCCATTGCGGCCAAAACCTCCCCGCAGGGAATGGTTTCAAGCGCTACATATTCATCCGCATCAAGGCTCTGGTCTCCTGTTTTTTGTAACTCCTCCGCCAGGAAAAAATGAACCCTGTTGGACATAATCGCCGGATTGGGATTAAAATCACCCAATTTGGTTATTCTTCCCGGGGAAAAGCCCGTTTCTTCCTTAAGTTCCCTGGCCGCCGCCTGGAACTCGTCCTCGCCCTTTTCAAAAACCCCTCCGGGAAATTCCACGCTCAGGCTTCTCCCTCCATGCCTCCACTGGCGGACCATAACGAATTTCCGTCCCTGTTCCGTCTCCACCACCGGAACAACAATGGCCCAATCCGCCGTATTCAGCACCGTAAAAAAGCCCGGCTCGCCTTCCGGGGAACGGCAGGCCCGCTCTTCAACAGTGAACACCGGGCAGCTATATACGGTTTTACTGCTTTCTTCCTTCCATATTAAATGCTCATCCATGCTTTACTATACCCTATAGACCATGTTTTGACAAATAACGGATATGCGATTATTCTTAAAGAAAAAGAAGGAGCCATTCCCAAAAACTGAAGTTTTGGGAAAGCCTCGAAGGGGATATGCTATGGCAATTATTACTTTTTCACGGGAGTTGGCAGCCTTGGGTGATGAAACGGCCCATGAACTTGCCAGCCAGTTAAATTATCGTTTTGTCGACCGCAACGCTGTGGAAAACCGAATCAAATCTTTCGGGGTTGCGGAAAGAAAACTGGAAAAATTTGATGAAAGAAAGCCGTCTTTTTGGTCGTCTTTTTCCCAGGACAGGGATGATTATCTTCATTTTCTTAAAACCGCGATTCTTGCCGAAGCCGTCCAGGGAAACTGTATCCTTATTGGCCGCGGGGCCAGCGTAATTCTAAAAGATGTGCCGGGGGTTCTTTCGGTTTTTCTGACGGCATCCCCGGATGTCCGCATAGAGCGGGTAAAAAGTTATTTCCACTGTGATGACCGGCGGGCCCGGCAGGTGTTGGAACAAGCCGACCGGGACCGCGAAGGTTTCCATCGTTATTTTTTCGATGTCAAATGGAAAGAAGTCAGTAATTATCATTTAACTTTGAATACCGGACACCTTCACCCGGAAGCCTGCGCGGAAATTATCAAATTTATGAAAGGGCGGATTATTTCGGGCCAGGCGGAAGAACAGAACACCGTTCGTGTCCGGGAACTTGCCCTGGGTTTGCAGGTGAAGCATCACATTCTTTACGAAAAAAAGGCGGCCATCCATTTTCTTGAAGCCAGCGCCGAAGGCAATAAAATCACCCTGTACGGGGTGGCGAATTCCCAATCTCTGGCGGAGATGGCTGTCGCGGCCGCGAAGGAAATCGCGGCCGGCCGCGAGATTTGCTCGGAAATCCAGGTGGTTCAGGAATACAATATAATGCCGTAAAGGACGGGAAATTAACAATGAGCAAAGAACAATTGCTGGAAAAACTGCACGCCCTGGACCGGGAATGTAATCTTCTGGAAAAGGCTGCCGCGGTTCTCCGGTGGGATCAGGAAACCTGCCTCCCCGAATTGGGTGTGGAGGGCCGCGCCGAACAGCTTGCCCTTCTTGAGGGCATACACCACGAAAAATTTACCGCCCCCGGGACGGGCCGTCTCCTGGAAGAACTGGGCTCGGTTTCCGAAAATCCCGGCGGGGACGAAAAACTTGCGCCCCCGGAGCGGGATTTTCTTAAAGTCCTGCGCCGGGCCTATGACCGCGAAGTCAGGCTGCCCCCGGATTTTGTAGCCGGCGCCGCCAGGGCAGAGGGGCTTTCCCAGGCCGCCTGGGTACAGGCCCGCAAAAACAACGATTTTGCCGCGTTCTTGCCCCATCTTGAAAAGATGATAGACTTTTCCCGCCGGCGTTCCCTTTATTGGGGGTATAGCGAAAATCCCTACGACGGCCTTTTGGACATTTACGAACCGGGCATGCCCGCCGCCGCCATAGAAGCGGTTTTTGGGCCGTTAAAGGATCATCTGAATGGGCTTCTTAAAAAAATCACGGCCCGGCCGCAGGTGGACGCCTCATTTCTTGATAAAGAATTTGATACCGGCGCCCAGGCGCTGTTTAGCCGGGAACTTTTAAAGCGTCTGGGTTTCGATACCCGCCGCGGCCGCCTGGACTTGAGCGCCCATCCTTTTACCACAACCCTTGGAGCCGATGATATCCGCATAACCACCCGCTATATCCTAAAAGATCCGCTTTCATCCATTTTTTCTACCATACACGAGGCCGGGCACGCCTTTTACGAAATGGGCTTTCCCCGGGAAATACGGGGCGGCTGCCTTGCGGACGGCGCTTCCATGGGTATACATGAATCCCAGTCGCGTTTCTGGGAAAACGTCATCGGCCGCAGCCGGCCTTTTTGGCAGGGGCTTTTTCCTGTCCTTTGCGGCTATTTTCCAAAAGAGCTTCGGGGCGTTCAAACGGATGATTTTTACCGGGCGCTCAATCAGGTAAAACCCTCGCTTATCAGAATAGAAGCCGACGAAGTCAGTTACAGCCTTCATATTATACTCCGCTTCGAGCTTGAAAGGGATATTTTTTCCGGCCGCCTTGCCCCGGCAGATCTTCCCGCCGCCTGGCGTACCCGCATGAAAGAAACTTTGGGAGTAGAGCCCGAAACCGACGCGGAAGGCGTACTCCAGGACATTCACTGGTCCCAGGGCTCTTTCGGCTATTTTCCCAGCTATGCCCTGGGAAACCTTTACGGCCTTCAGATTTTCGAAAAAATGTGCGCCGATATTCCGGGCTTTGAAGAGGATATATCAAAGGGTGATTTTGGAACCATACGGCAATGGCTTAGCGATACCATTTATATCTGGGGAAAAAGACTGTATCCGCCGGAGCTCCTTAAAAAAATCACCGGCCAAAGCCTTAAATCAGAACCTTTCCTCAACTATATCGAAGAGAAATATGCGGATATTTATGAATTCTGAACAATTTTCCCTTGCACGGGACCTTTTTTACCTAAATTGGGCCTTTATAGGCGCCGCGTTGGGCTGTTTCCTTAAGCGTTTTAAAAGAAACGCGGGGGTTTCTTACATAAACCGGACTTTGACCTTTGCCATTATCCTGGTTTCCGGCGCTGTAGCTGCCGCCGCGGGGGCGGTCATCGTTTCCGGGGGGGCTATATTCCTGGATAGCGCCCTCTACATACCGGCCTTGCTTATCCTCGTTATACTGGCCGCGGCTTTCCGTTTCCCCCTGGCCGGCGGCCTCCCCCTGTTTTTGCTAAGCGGCGTTTTTATTGTTTGGCTCGCTTTTTCCCTGCTCCGTTATCCCCCGGCAAGCGAAGGCCGCCTTGCCCTTATCTCGAACGATGGCGGGCGCCGGATTTTGATCGATTTTGAAACCCTATCCGGGGAAAACGGCGGCAGTAAACCGGCCCGCGGGCAGAGCGTTCTGACGGTTCCCGCGGGATCCGTCATAGAAATCACCTATACCGAAGTTAGCTCTGTCCCCTATTTCCCCATTGTAGGCGGCGGCCTCTGGGGGCTCGTTACGGAAATCAAGAGCAACGCCGAAGACCTTGACGGCAGCGGAACGCTTTATACCGCCCGGGGGCCAACACCCGGCCCCCTCTCGGGAACGGTGTCGCGGGAGTTTAAAAGCAGCACGCCGTCCCAAACCCTAAAGCCCGGCCAAAGCGTTTCCATTTATAAAGAAGGCGGCGCCCTTATTTCCCGCTAACGGTTTGCCGCATTTCGCGCATAAGACCTCTAAAAATCGCCGATGCCAGCCGCCTGCGGCGTGTGTAAACTTGACAATGCAAATAATTCATATCATAATAAAATAACAAAAAATCATAGTTTCAAAAAAATCGTGAGTGAGTATTGAGTTTTGTTTTGGGGGATTACGGATGATGCTGATAC
>JAIRLQ010000365.1 GCA_031259345.1 Treponema sp. | reverse complement strand
CATGAGCAGAGAAAGCCCCGGTAAGGAAATAAAAGAAAAACAAGGGCGGGGCTCGTAAGCGGACTCCTCCATAGTTTTTGCGTAGGAGATTGCCCCCGCCCGTGGACGCGGGGCTATTTACAGCGTTTATTGCTTTGTGATTACACACAGCGCGTAAGGAGCTTCGACCATCTAGCACCCAGCCGGGGCAGCGCCCGGGCGTCCTGTTTGTATTACGGAGTACATGTACTTGCATCACCTCATCTCGCCACAACGCCGGTTTTTTGCTATTATACCAGCATGCGAGATCTTAGCGCGCCTTTGCGCATTGCCAAACAGCTCTTCCTGATAAGCCTTGCTTCAGCGCTGATGGCCTTTAACATCAATACCTTTGTCAAAGCCGGCGGCCTCATTCCCGGCGGCTTTACGGGCCTTACCCTTTTAACCCAGGAAATATGCCAAAGGTACGGCGCTTTCCGGGCGCCCTTCAGCCTTATTTATTATGCCCTTAACGCTGTTCCGGCAATTATCTGTTTTAAGTTTATCGGAAAACGCTTTACTCTTCTTTCCATCCTGATGGTTTTTCTTTCCGGCCTTCTTACGGATTTTATGCCCGCCATGTTTATCAATTTTTTGCAGCTTCAAGACACCCTTCTTTCCGCCGTATTTGGCGGCCTCTTAAACGGCATCTGCATTGCCCTTTGCCTTTACGCCGACGCCACTTCCGGGGGCACCGACTTTATCGCCATATTCATTTCGGAAAAGTACCACCGTGACGCATGGAACTATATCTTTGCCGGCAACTGCGTCATTCTTGTTTTGGCGGCCTGCCTCTTTTCTTTGGACAAAGCCCTGTACTCAATTATTTTTCAGTTTGTTACCACCAAGGCTTTGGGCGTCCTTTACCGGGGCTATCAGCAAATGACCCTGCTCATCATCACCGCTAAGTGCGACGAAGTCTATTTTTTAATCAGAAGCCTTACCAATCATTCGGTAACATCCGTTAAAGCCATTGGAAATTACGAAAAAAAAGAAAGGGAGATACTTTACTCTGTGGTATATTCAAACGAAGTCGCGCCGGTTATCAGAGCCATAAAAAAAACCGATCCCGACGCCTTTGTCAATGTAATTAAAACAGAACAGATTAACGGCAGATTTTATCGCCAGCCAAAAGAATAGGTTGTTCAAAAACTTCAACAGCGAGGTAAGGCTAAAATGATTGTTGATTTTCATGCCCACATCTATCCCGACAAGATTGCCGCAAAGGCGGTGGTCAATATCGGAGAGTTTTACAAACTGCCCATGGAAGGGGACGGGACTGTTCAGGGTTTGCTCAACTCGGGCAGGGAGGGGGGAATTGATCATTTTGTGGTGTTTTCGGCAGCCGCCTCTCCGGCTCAGGTTACTTCCATTAATGACTATATCGCGGGGGTGTGCAAAGAGCACGTGGAGTTTACCGGATTTGGCACCCTTCATCCGGATGTCGGGGATCCCGCCGCCGAAATTGAACGCATGACAGCCCTGGGCCTTAAAGGCGTCAAATTCCACCCGGACATGCAAAAATTCAACATCGACGATGAGCGTATGATGAAGATATACGCCCTTCTGGAGGGCAAGCTTCCGGTGGTTTTCCATACCGGGGACTACCGCTATTCCTTTTCCCACCCGTCGCGGCTGGCAAAAGTTATTGACGCCTTTCCCCGCCTAACGGCGGTAGGGGCGCATTTTGGCGGCTGGTCCCAGTACGACATTGCCCTGGATTTTTTAAAAGACCGGTTCTGTTATTTTGATATTTCAAGCTCCATACCCCACATGGGGAAAAGGCGGGCCGTGGAACTTATTCGCGGCTATGGAGCATCTCGTTTTCTTTTTGCTTCGGACTTTCCCATGTGGAACCCCGCAAGATGCCTTGATGATTTTCTTGAACTTGGCCTTGAGCCGGAAGAAAACGATCTTATCCTTTATAAAAACGCGATGGATATACTCAAACTATAAAAAGTATATTATAATTCAGCTATCATGCTAAAGCTTAAAGTCCTGGCCTGCGATGTGTTGCGAAGGGAAATTTCTTACCTCTGCAGTTGTTCGCCCTGTTTTGTGGATGCGGTTTTTTTGCCCCAGGGGCTCCACGAAAACCCTGACAAACTACGGGCCATGTTAACCGAAGAAATTGAAAAAGCCCATCAAGTTCTTAATAACCACAGGGAGAATGAATATTACGATTATATTCTTTTTGCCTACGGCCTTTGCGACAACAGCATTTCGGGATTAAAAAGCGAAAAGATTCCCCTGGTTGTTCCGCGGGCGCATGACTGCATCACATTGCTTTTGGGTTCCAAAGAAAAATACAGCGAATTGTTTTCCGAAACCGGCGGAACCTACTGGTATTCCCGCGGCTGGATAGAGCGTTCAATTCAGCCCGGCAAAGAACGCTATGAAAAGACTTATAAATCTTATGTGGACAAATACGGCGAAGACAACGCGGACTATCTTATGGAAATGGAGCAGGGCTGGTTTAAAGCCTATAAGCGGGCGTTTTTTATTGATTGGGAATGTCTGGGCAATTCGGAATATTACCGCGCCTATACAAAAGAATGTGCCGAATATCTGTCCTGGGATTACCGGGAAGCGCGGGGGAGTCCGTCTCTTTTAAAGAAAATGCTTGAGGGCAATTTTGACGAGGAAGAAGTGCTGGTTGTTCCCCCGGGGAAAACCATTGCCCCCAGTTTTGGAGAAGGCATTGTCCGTTATGAATAAAGGCTTTGTTCAAAGGCGGACGTTTCTTTTTCTTTTTTTCTGCGTAACGCTTTCCTGTTCCGGAACTCCGTCATGGGATGAAACAACAGCCAAAGAGGAAACGGAAATTTTTGTTTTGGCGTATCAAACAACAATTTATAACGGCAAAAGCCAGCCCATAAAAACAGAGGGGCCCGTGGAAGGCGGTGCTGTTGTAACTTATTACGCTTCCGAGGCGGCCAGGTGGTTTAGCGAAGGCGGGACAGAAATACCCCCAACCGACGCCGGGGTTTATTATGTAAGGGCAAGCTTTCCGGGGAGGAAAGACGCTTTGGTAGAGTATCACATTACCCGTGCCCTGCCAAAGATCATTGCGGAAGAAAAACAAAGCGCCGCCTACAATGGCGATCCAAAACGGGTCAGCGCCCGCTGTGATCCTGAACTGCCCCTTTCGTTTTCTTATTATCCAACCCCCGAAGTAAGGCAGGCGGCGGTAAAAGCGCTTGCGCGGGAAAGCGAAGCTGACAACGAAGAAAGCGCCGCCGCTTTTAGGGGCCTTAGACGGGTTGAGCGGGCGCCAATTGAACAGGGCGAATATTATGTACTGGTTTATTATCCCGGCGACAATAATTACCTTATGGCGTACAAAGAAATTTACTTTACCATAGGGCCGCCGGTTAAAAGAGCAACACCCTCGCCCACTACATACCCGTTATTAAAGAAAGCGCCTTAATTCCCTGAGGCTTTTAATTTTGTCATTTTTATAATCCGGATGTGAATTAAATTCATCAATAAGGATACCCCTGCCTCCAAGTTTTATAAATGCCTCAACGTTGCGGGGAATATCATCTATAAAAAGGGTTTCTTCCGCTTTTGCCCCCAGGGCGGCCAGCGTAAAATCAAAGGCTTCCCGGCGGGGCTTGCTTATATAGTTAAGCCGCTTTAAATCAAAGATTTCGGAAAAGACACCCAAAAGCCCAAGATGAGAAAGGATTCTGTCCACATGCTCCCTGGGGGAATTTGACAGGACAGAAAGACGGCAGTCAAGGCTTTGGAGAAAAGCCTTTAATTCAGGGTCGCGCTTTAACGCGGCAGCTTCGTTTTCGGGGTGGATATAACGGTAATAGGCATCGCCATCCGTAAAGCCTTTTTCGGTCCTTAGCCATTCCATAGTAGTGCCGTACTTTTTTATGCGGGCAAGCCGGGCCGCGGCGGCCTCTTCATGGCTTACATTAAGCAATTTGGCCGTGAATTCAATAATTCTTACGGTAACATTGTCTTCAAGCCCAAACCGGGACGAGTAGAGGGTGTTGTCAAGATCAAATAGTATATCTGTCATGTATGTAAAAAAATATATCAGAAAAGCCCCGGTTTTGCACCCCTTGCCCCTTTTTGGCGGCACATAGTATTGTAAAGCATGCAGCTTTCAATCATCGGTTACGACCCGGTTGGCGCATGGCACAAAACCGCCAAAACCGTCGAAGAACTGTTGGATTACAGAAATTCCGCCGGCATTACCTGGATCAACACCGAAGGCCTTAACGACAGGGAAAGCATTTTAAAACTTGCGGAAGCCTACGGCATACACCCCTTAACCATAGAAGACATTATGGACACCGGGCAGCGCCCAAAGGCCGAAGAATTTGACGACTATATTTTTATTACCTTTAAAGCGGTAAGCCGCCAGCGCCTTACCGCCGGCGAAGCGGACGTCTTTGAACAGATAAGCCTTATCCTTATGACGGACACAGTATTGACGTTTCAGGAAATACCCGGCGATTCCTTTGACGGCATCCGCAAACGTATCCTTAACAATGCCGGACGCATCCGCAGGATGGGGGCCGGCTATCTTAGCTATGTGATCATGGACGCCATAGTGGACGACTATTTTCTGGTGCTTGACAGCCTGGGCACGGGCATTGAAGATTTTGAAGACATTGCCATGGAAGAAAAAATTAAAGAAGAAAGCTTTATCCAGGATCTTAGACGCATGAAACAGGGAGTGCTAAAAATCAGGCGGATTGTCTGGCCCGTAAGGGAAGGCCTTTCGCTCCTTATCCACATGGACTCAAAACTGCTCCCCGACGACATGGACCCATTCCTTAAAGACATATACGACGCGGTGATGCAGGCGGCAGAAACCATCGAGAACTTCCGGGAACATATTGCGGGAATAATGGAAATACGCTTTTCCATGAATTCATACCGCATGAACAGCGTTATAAAAGTGCTTACCATAATTTCGACCATCTTTATCCCCCTTACGTTTATCGTCGGCGTTTACGGGATGAATTTCCGTTACATGCCGGAACTTGAATACCGCTACGCGTACCCCATAACCTGGGCGGCAATGGCGCTTATTGTCATGGGAATGTTAATTTTCTTTAAACGCCGCCATTGGCTTTAGACAGGCATTAGATAACATGAAGATGCTCACCACGTCCAAAAGCGATATTGCCCTTGCCGCCGCCGCCCTTGCCGGGGGCGCCCTTGTAGCCTTTCCCACGGAAACCGTGTACGGACTTGGAGGCGACGCCTTTTCGGGCAGCGCCCTGGCGCGGATCTTCGACGCGAAAAAACGCCCCCGCTTTGATCCGCTGATTATTCACATTGCCGATTTATCAACTTTGGACAAAATTGTCCTGTGGGAAGCGTTGGACAACAACGCCCGGAAAAAACTGGACCTGCTTGCGGAAAAACTATGGCCGGGACCTCTTACTTTTATCCTGCCCAAACGGCCGGAAGTACCCGGCCTTGCAACGGCCGGGCTTTCCACAGCGGCCGTGCGCTTTCCAAGCCACCCGGTTGCGCAAAACCTTATCCGCCTTTTTCAAGGCGCGGCAGCAGCCCCCAGCGCCAATCTTTTTGGCTGCCTTTCCCCGACAAAAGCCGAGCACGTCCGGGAACAGCTGGGGGACAAAGTCGATTATATTATTGACGGCGGCAGGACAAACCTCGGCGTTGAGTCAACCGTGCTGGATCTTTGCGCGCCCCTGCCAACCATCCTGCGCCCCGGCGGCTGCCCCAGGGAAGAGATTGAAGCCGTCATCGGAACGGTGGGGACAGGCCCCGTCCCGTCCGGCCCAGCCGCCGCGGCCGCCGGCGGGCAGCCCTCCCCGGGAATGTTAAAAAGCCACTATGCGCCCCTTACAACCCTGGTTTTGCACCCCGCCGGGAAACTTCGGGACATACCCGAAAAAAAAGACGAAGGAAAGCTTTATTTTAAAACACCCGCGGGCAAAACGCCCCTAAGCGAAAACACCCGCATCCTTTCCGCGTCAGGCGATACCGTAGAAGCGGCGGCCAATCTTTTTGAAATGCTTCACCAGCTTGACAGCCTGGGCCTGCGCCTTATTCACGCCGAAGAAACGCCGCAGGACGGGCTTGGCGAAGCAATCAACGATCGCCTGCGAAGGGCATCGGTATCTCGAACACCCCTTCCAGAATGTGCTTTGGCCGGTAAGGATACAGGTCAATTTCGGCCAGGGCGGTAACGCCCGAAAGAACCAAAACCGTTTCGATTTCCGACTCTACCCCGGCGACTATGTCCGTATCCATACGGTCTCCTATAATGGCAGTGTCCTCGCGGCGGGCGTTAAGCTGCCGCAGCCCGTGGCGCATGATAAGGGGGTTCGGCTTGCCCACAAAGTACGCCTTTTTGCCCGTCGACATTTCTATAGGCGCCACCAGGGAACCGCAGGCAGGAACCAGCCCCCCTTCGGAAGGGCCGTTTATATCGGGGTTGGTGCCGATAAGGCGGGCGCCGTTTAATACCAGCCGCACCGCCCGCTCAAGGGCCTCAAGACTGTAACCCCGGCCCTCGCCCACAACCACATAGTCGGGATTTACGTTGTTCATGGTAAAACCGGCATCGTACAAAGCCTGAATAAGCCCGGGCTCGCCGATTACAAACACCGAGCCGCCGGGCCGCTGGGACGCGAGAAACGCCGCCGTGGCAAGGGCGCTGGTGTAAAAGTGCTCCGGCTCTACCATAATCCCCAGGCGGTCAAGCTTTTGCGAAAGCTCAAGGGGGCTTCGCTCGCTGGAATTCGTTAAAAAAAGATACGCCTTGCCGTTTTTCTCAAGCCAGTCTACAAAATCAACAGCGCCTTTAAGGACCTGGTTGCCGTGGTAAATCACCCCGTCCATATCGATAATAAAGGCCTTCTTTTGTCTTATAAAGGTTAAGTCTTTCATAGTACATAATTATAATTAATTAGACATGTTCGGCAACCCGTCCGGCCAGGGCGGCAGCATTTACTTTTTTTCACCTATGAATATCATGAAATAGTGTCT
>JAIRLQ010000360.1 GCA_031259345.1 Treponema sp. | reverse complement strand
GCTATCACCAGGGCAAGGGATAAGCTCTACATCACCAGTTGTAAAAAACGAAAACACCGCCAGGACATTATTGAATGCAGCCCCTCGCCTTTTTTGGATGAAATTCCCCAAAACCTTACGGTCTATCACAAAGAAGAAAAAGAACTTAGCCCGGATCAGGCCGGAGACTTCTTCGCCAAAATGCGCGAATTATACGGGGATGGCGCCAAGGAAGATACAAGATAGAGCCGGGGACAATCCTCCGCCCGTGGATATAGAGTTATTTACAGTGTTATTGCCTTAATGATAACACCCTAACATGATATTGTCAAACATCCGGTTTTCCTATATAATATATAAATGACCCAGTCCCTTGAAGATTATCTTGAAATGGTAAGTTTTATCGCTGATGACGGCGCTGTCCGTGTTACGGATATTGCTTCCCGCCTGGGAGTTTCAAAGCCTTCCGTTTTTACCGCCCTTAAAATCCTGGAAGAACAGGGGCTTTTAAAGCACGAGCGCTATAGCGTGGTTTCGCTTACCAAAAAAGGCGCCAAAAAGGCTGCCGAAATCCGGGATCGCCACAATTTTCTCACCAGTTTTCTTGAACGGGTTGTCGGGGTAACTCCCGAAACTGCCGAAAAAGACGCTTGCAAAATGGAACACATGCTTTCCAAAGAAACCCTTGATAAAATTAAAACCATTGTATGCGCGGCCGAGACAGCCTGAAAAACCGGGGTAAAGAAGCTTTTGAAAATTGGTACGCTGAACGCTTTGGCAAACGCTGGCCCGCATTAAGGGAAAGCCTTCTTGCCGCGTCCCCGGCGTATGAATATGGCGAGGGCCTGGTAAAACCGTACGCACTGGATAAAGCCTCGGTTTTGGCAGCCCTTTCCCTTGACCTGCCCGAGGGCGGCCTGTTTCTTGATGCCTGCGCCGCGCCCGGGGGTAAAAGCCTTGTAATTGCCTCCCGCCTAAAGCCGGGCGCCGCCCTGCTTTCCAACGAGCTTTCCGCGGCCCGCAGACGGCGGCTTTCCAACACCCTGGACGATTATCTTGACCCGGAAAAGCGGGGAAGGGTAACCGTGTCGGGCTTTGACGCGGCGGCTGCCGGGGGCCGCAAAAGCGAATGGGGCCGCTTTGACGCAATACTCCTTGACGCCCCGTGTTCATCGGAACGGCATGTCATAAAAAGCGAAACAGCCCTTGGCTGGTGGAGCCCCGCCCGCCCCCGCTTTCTTGCCCAAAGACAGTGGGCTTTGCTTTCGTCCTGCTTCCTTATGCTTAGGGAAGGCGGCTGCCTGGTCTATTCAAGCTGCGCCCTTGGGGAAGAGGAAAATGACGGGGTGCTTCAAAGGCTTTTTGAAAAATACTCAAGCGCCGCGCTTCCCGAAGAAGCCGCATTGGGCGAAGGCGAAAAAACCCGCTATGGCAGCATCATCCTGCCGGACACCCGGGGAGGCATGGGCCCCATGTACATTGCCCGGGTGAGGAAGCGGCGGGAATTGACCTTTATCCCCGGTAATAATTTATAGTCCAGAGAAAGAGGCCGTTGGGCGGAGTTGTGGGACCGGCGCGGCGGCGTTCACGGGAATCAAGTATTTCTTTAAACTCAGGCGCGCCCAGTCCTTTTTTTTCGCAGCGCAGTATTGTTCCCAAAATGGATCGTACCATCATCCAGAGAAAGGCGTTGGCGCTAATCTCAAAAACAATTTTGTCCGCTTCGGTAAAAAACGCGGCGTTATAAATATAGCGGCTCCGGGATTTACTTTTATCCCCCGCCGCGGCAAAGACAGAGCAGTCCGTTTCGCCGTGGAGCAGGGCCGCCATTTCGTTAAGCCGATTTAAGGCGGGCCGGCGGCGCAAAGGCAGACAATAACGGCGCTCCCAGGGCAGGGTTTCGGCGGGTTTTATGTAATAGCGATAGGTTCTCGATTTTGCGTCAAAGCGGGCATGAAAATCGTCCAGGGTTTCCCGGGCTTCGATAATGCGGATATCCTTTGAAAGAAGGCTGTTTAGGGCAGGCACAAAACAGGGGGCGTCCATGCTTTTAATATCCGTAAAAAAATTGGCGCACTGCCCCGCGGCGTGTACGCCCGAGTCTGTCCTGCCCGATCCGGTTAGCTTTACCGGATGTTTGTGCAATTTTTCCAGCGCCTGTTCCATCTCTCCCTGGACAGTACGAATGCGTTTTGAAGAAAAGCTTTGCGTCTCTTTGCCCTGCCTTTGCCATCCGCAAAACTCCGTCCCGTCATAGGCGATTATTAATTTTATATTACGCGACCCGTTCCCCTCATCACACATCACTCGTCCGCTTCGTTTAATTCCTTGGATATTTTTTCGTACAGATTACGGGCATGTTCCAAAAGGGGGCCGGGTTTGCTTTTTGACGATTTACCGACGCCAAAAATTTTTGCGATGGTACGTTTTGCCTCGTCCAAAGCGCCGGAGCGGATCCGGGGATTATCCAGGTAGCCGTACTTGAAAAGCAAAAGCGCGGAAAGATAAAGGGCCCCTTCGTAGGCATAGTTTTTGTCCGTGTCGGGGCCGAATATTTTTAGGCCCGAAAGTGTTTCTTTTCCCGATTGTTCCCGGCGTATAGCCTCGCCGTAAAGGAACATGGCTTTTTTCTTGAATAAAACCGCAAGCCAGTCGTAATTTTGTCCCGGGTTCTGTTTATCCATTTCGTCAAGGAGCCAGCCTGTTCTAAGGGATGTAATACCCTGCTTGATAGTGGGAGAGAATTCAACGGAATAATAATCGTAACAGCGCAAAGCCAGATACAGCGAAGCCGCCCCGGACTCAAGAGCCCTGTTTTTTTTAAAATCCGCATTGGGAAAGATAAGGCGGGTGTCGGCGATACGTTTTTCCTTGTCTTCCGCTATCCTGGGGCGGCTTGCTTTGGGGAGATCCCCAAAGTCCTTGTAAAGCGAGGAAAACCAACATTCGGGGCATACGGTCGCCTCGTATACCAAAGGAAAAACTGTACCGTATTTGGCGGAAGGCTCGTAGAGCCTGTGCAGTTCATCGGTTAAGGCTCCGGCGATAAGGCGGCCGGAGCCGGAAAGCAGCTCTTCCCGGTGAAACACCGTTTCGCAGACCGGGCAGGTATATTCTTCCTTTGACAGGAAAGAAACCTTTAGTTCCCGTTCTTCAAATTTCATCCTGACCTCCGGTTTGTTTCTATTACTACCATGGCAATAGCGTTGTCCCGTTCGTGGGTAAGGGAAAGGTGTATTTTTGAAGCTTCAATTTTTTCCAGAGCCCGCAGGGCCGAACCAAACACTTCGATTTCCGGCTGGCCGTTATGGCGGTTTTTTACCATTATGTCTTTTAAAACAATACCGGCAAGCCCTGTGCCCAAAGCCTTTCCCAAAGCTTCTTTGGCGGCAAAACGGGCGGCCAGGGAAAGGTTGGCGCCTCCGCCCCTGGAAAGGGCATCGGACAATTCATTGGGGTGAAAAAACCTCTCCAAAAGTCCCGGGGTTTTCCGCCATTTTTCCATGCGGCTTACATGCACTACGTCTACCCCAATGCCGGCAATCATCAGTCTTCTTCCTCCGGCATATTGCTTACCAGAATGGTTACAGTTTTGGGCACAATGCTAAAGCTTAACCCTCCGGGGAGCGTATCGGATATTTGTACTTCAAGGGTATAATCCCCGGGGGCGGTAATTTCGGAACAATCTACAAACAATAAATTCGCGGACGGGTTAAAGCTGTAAAGCGCTTCCTGGTCTTCGCCTTCAATGTGGACTGTACCCGACCTAAGATCAAGTTCCCCGTAAAGGCCCTGGGCCAAAGCGCTAATCCTTATGGGAACATCCGTAATGTTCCGCACCGGAATTATACGGCTGATAAGACCGTGGAATTCCGTAACGCCGTTGCCCCGGATCACAATAAGGGGATCGCGGTTTAAAATATTTACCATTATCGTAAAATCTTCGTTGCGGCCGTCAAGATCGATAAAATCGGTGTACAATTCCGAAACATTGTTCATCAAACCCGAAGGGCCGTCGATTATCACCTGGGTAGGGTTAAGGGAATGGGATGTCAGCACAACGCCCGACGCGACGCTGCCCCGCAGGCTCGGCGTCAGGGGAACAAATTTGCTGACCCGCTGATCCAGTGAAACTGAAATATCCAGGGGATCGGTAGAGATTTCCAGGGGCTCAATGCCTAAAGCTGTCCCTTTTTTGCGAATTTGCACCGGCGCGCGGTACTGGCCCGGCTCATCGTATTT
>JAIRLQ010000344.1 GCA_031259345.1 Treponema sp. | reverse complement strand
TATTCCGCAGAACGGCGTTACTGCTTTTGTGGGACCTTCGGGCAGCGGAAAAACAACCCTTTCGCGCCTCATTGCCCGCTTTTGGGATCCGCGTGAAGGTGAAATCCTTATAGGCGGAAAAAACATCAGTACCATCGATCCGGAACATCTGATGCGCTCCATGAGCTTTGTGTTTCAGGACGTGGTGCTGTTTAACGATACGGTGATGAACAATATTCGCATCGGTAAAAAGGACGCGGCGGACGAAGAAATTTATACCGCGGCAAAGATGGCCCGCTGCGATGAGTTTATCCGGGAATTGCCCAGGGGCTACGAAACGGTAATTGGCGAAAACGGCTTTACCCTGTCCGGCGGCGAGCGGCAGCGCATCTCCATTGCCCGGGCCCTGCTTAAAAACGCGCCTATTGTACTTCTGGACGAAGCCACCGCCAGCCTTGACCCGGAAAATGAAACGCTGATACAGGAGGCGATTTTGGAACTGGTCAAAAGCCGCACGGTAATTGTCATTGCCCACAGGTTACGTACCGTTTTGGGGGCGGATAAAATCGCCGTGCTGGAAAACGGCGCCCTTGTTGAGGAGGGTACAGGTGATACGCTGATTGCCAAAGGCGGGTTATTCGCCCGGCTGTACAAAATACAGCAGGAAAGCCTGGGATGGACTGTGGGGCATTGATGTTCTTTTTATGAGGTTGGCAGAGGTCTTTTGGAGCTTTTGCTTGGGCCGGCCCATAATTTTAAATTAATCGGACAAAAAAAATCGGACAAAAAAGTGTTGACAAAATTATACGACAGCCATATTATGGTTAATCGGGGAAATTGATCGTAAAAAATTTCTAAAAGATGAACTTTCAAATGGGGCTAAATGAGTAAAAGGGATATATCTTAAATGTCTAGTGCCGGTGAAAAGAAAAAACTCCTCATAGTGGATGATAATGAAATGGAACTTTTGGTTGCCAAAGCTATGTTAAAGGATGAATACGAAGTTCTTATTGCTAAATCGGGAAAAGAAGCTTTGGAATATTTTTTTAATGGCCTTATTCCGGATTTAATTTTATTGGATATATTAATGCCAACTATGGATGGTTGGGAAACCTATAATAGAATACGGGCCATAGGTTTTTTACAGGATATTCCAATAGCATTTTTAACATCTTTGGTTGGAACAGCAGAAGAAAAGCGCGCCCTTGAAATGGGAGCGGCTGATTATATACTAAAACCCTATGAAAAAGAAGATTTATTGAACAGAATAAAAAATATACTAAAAAAATCCAAATAAAAAACCCGGCCGTGGGGCATCTTCTTTCTGCATAGAGGTCCGGTTAGCCTTGGCCTGCGCTTTGTTTACAATTTACCGCTTTTTTGCAATGTTTCGATTAATTCGGAAAGAAGGGGAACAAGCTGTTTTTTGCGGGAAACGACATCTTTAAGAATATAGATGCCATCATCAAGCCGGGGGAAACTTAAATTTGATAAAAACGATGTTTCCCCGGCAACGAATAAAAGAGAATCCAAAACAGAAATATCGGTAATAAGCAAAGCGGAAAAAAGCCAGCTTTTTCCGTTCCGGGCTTCTTCCATGGCGGTAAATATTTCTTTCTTCCTGGAAACAAGACTGTCGGGGTTGCTGGTCTCAATTTGGCTGACAGTAAAAGAAAGCCCGTTTTCGATATATTCTTTTCTGTCCATGGAAAGCAGTTCCGCGGCAGGGCGGTCATTGACCCGGTTCAGCACAGCCTGCAGATCATTGCTCAGGGTTTCGATATTAAGACCGGTAACATCGGCAAGATATTCCGCGGCTTTGCGGTCAACACTGGTTGTTGTAGCCGACTTAAACGAAAGGGTGTCCGCCAAAATGCCGCACAAAAGAATTGAAGCAATTTCTTTTTTCATGGGAACCTTGTGCTCGCGGTAAAGGTTTGTGATAATTGTACAGGTTGCGCCGACGGGCATATTGATAAACGTGATAGGGTATTTGGTCGAAAGGTTCCCCAGGCGGTGATGGTCAATCACTTCAAGGATGTGGTAATTTTCAATCCCTTCAATTGCCTGGCTAAGTTCATTGTGATCCACCATAATTACACCGATATTCGGCTCGCCTATTAGGTCGCCTTCGGAAAGAACCCCCGCAACTCTGCCTTCGGAATCTCCTATGGGAAGGGTGCGTGACGGAGCTTTGGAAAGGGGCTCCCGTATTTGGCGGATGGGATCCGTCAGCTTCATAAGGGGGACTGATTTATCGCCCATGGTTCCCAGGGGCACGGAATACATGATGAGCATAGATGTTGAAGATGTATCGAAGGGGCTTGAAATAACCGAGACCTTGTTTTTTTTGGCAAGGGAAACAAGGCCGGTATCAAGGGTATGCCCGTTGGAAAGGATGAGCGCCCGCACTTTCCGTTCCAGGCAATGCCGCTGGAGGTCAAGTCTGTCCCCCATGATAACAAGGGTACTTTCCAAGTCGCTCTCTTCGATATGATTGATAACCGCTTTGTTGTAAGAAGCCGCCACGATAATTGAAGATCTGCGAACTTCGGCATGATTAAAAAGGCAAATGGGCTGGGCCCTCAGGGTTTCCGTCAGGTGATCGATGGAAACCGGAAACGCCGCTTTTTTGTGGGGGTTAATATGGTTGGTAACAAAACGGGCAAAGCCCCTGTAGTGCAGCATGCTTTGGTATACCCCAAGGGCATTTACGATAGGCAGTACCCGCAAGTCTTCTTTTTCCATCAATTCAAGGGCATTCCAAAGGGGCATGGAATCGCTTATGGTCAGGGCCGGTTCCCCGATATAATAGTCCGCCTTTGGAATTAGATCCGGAAGATACTCCGGAACAGGAGTTTTGAATCGTTCAAAAATATATTCGGTTTGAGGGTTAAGGTTGCCCGCTCTGGCGGCGCGGTAATTGCCCGGCCCCTGGGCGCGTTTAAATTCGGCATACGCGGCGGCGGAAACCACAGAATCTGTATCCGGGTTGCGGTGACCAATAATGTAAATTCGTTTTTCCATAATATAAACGGGCTTATCCGTACAAAATAACGGCGATATCATTGACGTTGGTGCCTGTGGGCCCTGTTTTGACAAGGGCATTTATTGCCTCAAGCCCATGATACGCATCGTTGTTGTCAAGAATTTCCTGTAGTTTCAGGCCTTTTGCTTTAAGGCATTCCGCGGTTTTACCGTCCACAATACCGCCTGCGGCGTCGGTCGGGCCGTCGCTGCCATCGGAACCTACAGAGAAAATCAAAACTTTTTCCATGCCGGCAATGCCTTCGGCGGCGGCCAGGACCAATTCCTGATTGCGCCCGCCCTTGCCCTTGCCTTTAAGGTGAACCACCGTCTCGCCGCCAAGGATAAGCGCACACGGCGGCTCGAAGCTGTAGTAATCGCGCCCTATTCTCCGGGCCATTGCCGAAACAAGCCTTCCCGCGTCCCTGGCCTCGCAGTTCATGTCATCGCAGAGTATATACGGCGTATAGCCAAGCGCTTTAGCAATACCGGCGGCACTTTGACAGAGGGTCCGCACGCTGCCGGTAATTACCGATTCAACATTGTCCAGCGTTTTGGGGGTTTCTTTTTCAAGATACGAACTAATCGTGCTGTTCAGCTTAAGCTTGTATTTTTTTACCACAGCAAGCGCGTCTTCCGCGGTGAAAAGATCAGGCGCGGCGGGACCCGAAGCAATGGAATCAAGT
>JAIRLQ010000297.1 GCA_031259345.1 Treponema sp. | reverse complement strand
ATCATCTCCATGTCCTTGTCGTCCCGTAATTTTATATTCGATCTTTTTGCTATTGTTTCCACAACTTCGTTAATGCTTAATTCATTGGTGTCTATATAAATGCTCTTTTCCTTCAATTCGTCAAACCCGCGTATGCATATATCTATGTGCTTTGCGGCCCATGAATCTTTCTTCTCATGCCTTTTTGACAGTCTTTTTAACAGCGTTTCCCTGCTTGCCCCCAGGATATAATGATCTATCACTACATTCTCTTTTAGTAATTTTCCAATAATTTCTTCAAAATAATTTTTATCATAGATAGTCATTGGCACAATTATATGGCCATTGTATTTTGAATACATATTTTTTATGATCTCATAATTAAATGTCCGCCATAAAATTTGATCCTGAAAATTTCCCTGTATGATTTCTTTCGGCATATTTCGTCTGAAAAAATATCCAATGTTTTCAGGATCGTAAACATACGAATTATCCAACCGTCTGTTAATCTCAAAAGCTGTTTGGGTTTTGCCGCTGCCAAAAGCTCCGTTGATCCATAGTATCATGCTATTCCCCCGCGAGATATTCCAGACAACAGCGCTTGCTTCACGGTTAACCGGATTGTGGAGCAAGCTCTGCCTATTTATAATTTTTTGAGCGGTTTGTCAAGCCTGGGTGTGAATAACAAGGGAAAATGTCACCCCCTTAAGAATCACGGGGGAAAATGTCACTCCCTTGATAAAATGGCAAAATTTAGCAGAGTTCGGATGTTTTACAATCCCGCCATAAGCCGCAGGGCGAGAACCTTGTAATTACTTCGTTGTAATAGGTTGTATTGCCCAAAAGTGAAATTTTGGGAAAGATTCGGGTAAAAAAATCAACCAACCCCGCCGCAGAGCGACGGGGTCTGGTTGGTTCTGTAAGGTATGGATTTAATACGGGTTTAATACCCATACAAACCATATTTAGCCGGATTAAAACCGCCCCAGAGGGGCGGGGTATTAAACCCGCTTGCGAATAAAAAAAATGGGGTTTTCGCTTGACACGTTTCGGCGTATCCGATATTATCCTAGTAATAATAGCTAATTACTAATATTAGTAAATATATCGTATTAGTATATTATAGGGGAAACATTGTCGCGGGCAAAAAACAACCTAAAATTTGCCCATGCTTAACCGGATTTTGACAATTTTTTGCTAGGCTTTGGTTGCCTGGCATAGCACAGGTTAATTTGCAAAGGAGACTTCTATGAGAAAGTTAGGAATTGCAGCGGTTCTTGTAGCGGCGGGAGTAATCGCCGCATCCGGGGTATTCGCCCAGGAGCTCAAGTTTGACGGGTATGTAAACACCGGCATTGGAATTTTGTCTACCGACGCTAAAGTGTTGGACGGAACCGGACCTGACACCAAGGCCGCGGATATCAAGGTAGTTCCCTTCGGCGTGGACTCGGAACAGGCCGGCTATCGTTTCCGGCTGAACGGTTCCTATGCCAGCGAGGACGGCAATACCGGGGCAAAGTTCCGGCTCCAGGCCCAGTCCAAATTTACCTTGGGGGCTCTTTCCATCCCCTATGCCTATGGCTGGGCTTCCTTCTTCGACAAGGTCCTGACCGTGAACGGCGGCCTGGTGGACGACGGTACCTGGGCAAGCGGCGGCTTCTTTAACGACGATGCGGGCGAAGGGCTCGGCACGCTGATCAAGGTAAGCCCCATTGGCGGCCTTAACCTGGGCGTAGGCGCCTATGTCATAAGCGCCAAGGGCGGCGGCGACAACAATATCATCGAAATACCTGCGGGGGAAGCACAAGCACCAGCAAGTGATCCGGTAACCGATTTTACAAAAATCGACATTGGACTGGACAGACTCAAGTACACCTTTAACGCGGGCTATACCCTGCCGGACCTTTTCAAGATCACCCTTGCTTTCCGCACAGCGAACCAGACGGGGGACAAAACCTCCAAGTATGCCGACTCGGATTCAGAGGTCTTTGCAAGCACTGAAACATCAAAGTTGATCTTCGGCGCGCAGATTTTGGCGGTAAAAGGCCTTACCGCCGTGGTCGAAGCGGAGGCCGACAAACTTGAGGACACCGGCGTGGATAAAGAAAAAGACAATATCGACGTGAACATCTACGAAGCCCTGGACTACAAGTTGGGCGATCTTGCCTTTGGATTGAACGCCGTTCAGAACATCCGGGTCGAAAAGGATGTGGATAAGGACTTCGGCCTGCATATAAATCCCTGGGTCAGTTATGCCCTTGGCGTCATTGTCCCCCGGCTGGACCTGAACTATTACCTGGCCGGCACAGCCACCACTACCCCGGTTACCAGCGGAGTAACATCGATGAGCACGAAGTACCACCGCAAGGTATTCGCCTACAAGGATAACGGGGACGCCGATGACGTTTCCGTTTTTGCCGCCCGGCCCTCGGTCAAGTTCAATGTCGGCAAGGGAACTATCGAAATAGGGGACCTCATCGCCTATGCGATGGGCCCTGCCGGATCCTTCGCCGATGCGGCTGACACTGAAAAATCTTCCAGTTTCAACAACGTGTTCTACGTCGATTTCAAGTGGTCGTTCTAAATCCGAAACCGCTTTCCCAAAACTTCAGTTTTGGGAAAGCCTTTCTCATGTAAAAAAAGTTTCCGGGCTGACGGGTCTGTCTTCTTCATTCCTCCGGAAGGCGGTCCCCTCAGCTTTTTTTGCCTTGACTATCCTTTTGTAAACAGGCTCCTATTGTATCGCCTTTTTAAGGTCCCCGACTTTGTCGGTTTTTTCCCAGGGGAATTCCGCCCTGCCGAAGTGGCCGTAGCTGGCGGTTTTCCGGTAGATGGGGCGGAGGAGGTCCAGGGTTCGGATGATTCCCGCAGGGGTAAGGTCGAAGACGGTCCGCGTTGCTTCCGCGATCCGCTCTTCCGGAACAAGGGCTGTGCCGAAGGTGTCCACCATCACTGACACGGGGAAGGGCACGCCGATGGCGTAGGCCAGCTCCACC
>JAIRLQ010000288.1 GCA_031259345.1 Treponema sp. | reverse complement strand
CAAGCCGGATGTCAATCCCGATTTTTCTCAATTCCGCCTGCAAGAATTCACACATACTCTTCCAACTGGCGAATTCCTCTCCTTGAAAGGTAAGCCGCAACGACAGGGGGGCGCCATTTTTCTCCAGAATCCCATCGCCGTCTGTATCCCGGTATCCGGCTTCGGCGAGCAAGGTCCTCGCCCGATCGGGATCGAAGGGATAGCCGGGGCTGTTTCCCGCAGTAACATAGGGTACTGTTTCAGGAAGAAGCCCCTTTGCGGGGGTGGCGGCTCCGCCCATGATATGCGCCACAATGCTGGTCTTGTCAACGCCGTAGTTCAGGGCCTTGCGGAGGATTATATCTTGCAATAAGGGGTTTTCTTCATTGAGGATCAAGTAAAATCCCATGGTTCCGGGAACTTCAAGCCTGGCCAAGCGGGGACTTTGCCGGATAATTTCACCCGCTTCGGCAGGTAAATCTGCCAGGGAAATATCCGCGTCGCCGCTTTGCAGGGCCATTAAACGGGACTGGGCGTCGGCAACTTTCCGAAAGATCATTTTTGACAAGCGCGGTTTTTCGCCGTAGTAAAGGGGGTTGGGAACCAGCACCACTTCTTCTCCTACAATGTTATTTTCCAACATCCACGGACCGGTCCCCACAGGTTTGATGAATTTCCCCTCGGCGTCAAAGGAACTGGGAGCGGCAAAGCGGAAAGGCCGGGGATAGGTCAATTCAATGAGGCAAGGATAGCGGCTTTCCTGAAAGGATATTTTTACGGTATAGGAGTCAATTTTCTCAACCCCCGTCAGGGGAGACGAAAAACGCTGAGGATCCCAGCGGGCGGCTGCGGCGATAACGTTATCCGCAGTAAAATCCGTTCCATCGGAAAACTTCACGCCCCGCCGCAGATGAAAAGCATACGATTTTCCGTCGTCCCCTACCTCCCAGCTTTCCGCCAAGCCCGGTTCGATCACTCCTCCGTGGCCGTAACGCACCAATGGTTCGTATACCGTCTCATAAATAAACATTTCGGTGGTCATAACGACCGGGTCAGTAAAAGCCATATTCATGGGATCGGCCATGGTGTCGGGGACTAAAACGGTGATCGACTCTTCTTTTGCCTTGGCGGCAGGTTTTGTGCATCCGCTTATTATTGCGATCAATACCGGAACGGCAAAAATCGCCGCCGTCATTTTTCTTTTGTTCATGATTACTCCTTATAATAGTTTTAGATTGTTTTGTAATAGCTCATCCGGTTCTTGGATATAAGCATGAACTTTCTCTGCTATATTGCTCACGCCTTATCAAAACCGGTCTTATCTGCCTTTTTTAGGGCACGTTTATTTTTCACCTCCCACCACAAAGGGCGGATGCAGGGCCTGTACAGCCCGCTGCCTCTCATCCTGAGCATACCGTTCCCCAACGGTAACATCGGCAAAGACCTTGGAAAAACCCAGCCTGAGCAGGGTCTCCAGGTCCCATTGAGGACGGATCTTATCGGTCATAAAGAGTTTCCGGCTTATATCCTCAAGTTCCTCCGGGTCATGGTGCCCCTTCCCCTGATATTCGCCGTACTTTTTATCGATCTCCGCTATCTTTTGTTTATATTCCCTGGCGGTTTCTTCATTTACCAGATGCAGGTTCCAGCAGGCGTCAAACACCAGCATCCGCCCCCCTGGACGCAGGACCCGCCGCCATTCGGCATAGGCCTTTTTAGGATTATCCAGAGTCCATGTCAGATTACGGCAAATGATCATATCAAAGTGGTTATCGGAAAATTGAAGATCCTGGCACTCCATGGTTAAGAGCTCGGCGCTGATATTGAGGTCTTCCAGATTTTTCTTTGCCCGGGCAATCATATTTTCAGTAAGGTCTATGCCAGTTACCCGGTGGCCTTCCCTGGTAAGAACAGCGGGGAAAAAGCCCGGGCCCGTACCAACGTCAAGGATATCCAGCTTCTCCTTCCGGGGCGCGTTTTCCAGGACGAGTTCTACCCAGGCATCCCTTACCGGCCCGGAAAGTTCTTTTCTTATACCTTCGCTGTAACTTTCAGCGTCGGCTTCCCAAAAATTCTTAATGCGGCTGCTTAATTCCATAAAACATCCTCAATAAAAAATATTCAGCCAAAAAAATCAGTTTATAATTAATCACCCGGTATGTACCGCCGTCATTCCGGTATCATAATTCAAAGACGGTCCCTTTGAAGGAATACGAATAGGCGTAACCGTTTTGTATCCCTGAGGCGTGGTGGTAACCTCCACTTCGATACCATAAACATTTTCCAATAGCTCTTTTTCCATTATTTCGTGGGGCGTGCCATGCTTCAATACCGTACCATGATCAAGAACCATAACCGTGTCGGAATATCTTGACACCAGAGAAAGATCGTGCATAACCACCAGCGTGATCGCTTCATTTTCAACGGCATATTTTTTTGCTATATCCAGCACTTCAATTTGATGTTTCAAATCCAGGGCAGAGGTCGGTTCGTCCAAGAGCAGTACCATGGGTTTCGATACGATTGATTGGGCCATCATCACTAATTGCTTTTGACCCCCGGACAGGGTGGAAAAACGCTGGCCGTCGACTTCGGTCAAATGCAAACGGTTAATAACCTGATCCACTTCGTCCAGTACCTCCTGTTTTACCCGCCACATTAACTGCCTGACCTTGCCAAGCAGGATCATTTCAAATACCGTAAGTTCCGAACTAACCGCATTCATCTGGGGGACATAGGACATGGTGTCGTAACCCAGAAGAGTATTGTCCTGGCGAAGGAGGGTTGTACCGGAATGGGGGACAAGATTCGCGATGGATTTGACATAGAGCGTTTTTCCGGCGCCGTTCACCCCGATAATTGAATTCAGCGTTCCCTGTTGAAAAAAAGCGTTGATTCCCCTAAGTACCGGCTTATTGGAAAAGCCTATTTTGATATCCTTTGTAGTGAGGCTCATCATGATGTTTTCCCCCTCATTACCTGGTAGGCGAGGAAACAAACTCCCACAAGGTTCGTAATAATTCCCACAGGAATAATCACCCCGGTCTTGATCCTTTTAGATATGATGGAAGATACCAACAGTATGGCGATACCGAATATGGCAGATGCCGGCGCCAGATAACGCTGATCCTCGCCCACATATATACGGGCAAAATGAGGCGCTACCAGACCCACAAAACCTATGGAACCGACATAGGAAACCGCGGTAGCGGTCAGCAAGGCGGACATGATAAAAGTCTGTACTCTAAGAACGACCGTGTTTATACCAAGGCTTTTGGCACGGTCTTCCCCTGCGGAGAGGGCCGTCAAACTCCAGCTAAATTTTATGGATACCCCAAAGATTACGGCAAAGACGACGCTGCAAACCGCCACGCCGGACCATGTCGCTTTAGAGAGGGAACCAAAAAGCCAATGGAGAATCTCTGCCGCCTGGGATTGGGTCGCCATATACTGTAGTAAGGATTGCAGGGCGGAAAAGAAAAAGGTGATGACGATACCAAATAGGATCATGGTCTTTGTATCACCGCCGCTACGCCGGCTGGAGGAATAGGCGATAACAACACTGGCTATAAGAGCAAACATCAAGGCGGATAGAGGCACATTGAGCCACTTGGCAGGCAGGAAGGGAAAACCGTAGATGACCGATAGGGCGGCGCCAAACCCGGCGGCGGAAGATACCCCCAGGGTATAGGGGCTGGCAAGGGGATTATTCAGGATGGTCTGCATCTGCTCCCCGGCCAGCCCGAGGGATGCCCCTACGCAAAAACAGGTAAGAGTCATCGGCAGGCGTATCCCCCAGACTATCGAATTGTATTTTCCTCTAACCGACGGTCCCTCAAATAAAATCCGAAAGGCATCCGGCAGGGTTAGGGATGAGGAACCAATGAGCATATCCGTGATCCCTGCCAAAACCAGAAATGTCCCGATACCCCATAAAAAGATAATTCTCTTCCTGCTGAGGCGTTGATAGTTCGCTATGCTGTTCACGGCTATATTCTTCATACCTATCCCGTAACTTCCGGCACTTTAGTCTATATCGGTTGAACTCAGATTGTAGAAAAATATACCCTCCAGAGGCAGGGAAGGAAGATACTCCGCATAGTACGCCTTGAGGTTCTCCAAGGGGTCAACATCCTCAAACAATTCGGGATACATGGATTTTCCCATAAACTGAACAATCGTATAATCCGCCATGGTCCGGCATATCCCGTTTTCTATAACGAAGATCTGATTTTCCTGTACCGCTTTAAGCGTATCCCAGCCCGGACGGGAGGGGATTATGTTCCCGGCCGAGGCAAGCGTCTGTTCCCTGTTTACCTGGTGTCCGGTTACTACTCCGTCTTTATTTTTGTTCGTTGATTCACCGCCGATAAAGAATATAGCGTCAGGGTCCGCCTCAAGAAGATATTCCGGATCGATACGGAGCTGATCGCTTTGTTCCATGAACTTGATCATGATATTTTCTCCACCGGCCTTCTCCATATACATTGATAAAAATGATCCGGAACCGGCAGAAGTTCCAATCTCGTTATAGCTGGTGATTGTGGAATGGAATTCGCCGAAGGTCTTTTTTTTGACGCTATAACGGTTGTTGACGCCTATAGCGGCTGTACGCCTTGCTATATCTTCATACGCGGCGGCGTATTGATTGATTATTCGCCGGGCTCGATCTTCCACACCGAAGAGTTTCCCCAGAATTTCAGTGGATTTGCACTGCATCTCCATGGTTCCGAGTGTGTAGTCAATAACAACCACCGGAATCCCCGCGTTCTCAAGAACCGGAATCCGGTTGACCAGGTCGGTATACTGATACGCGCCAAGAATTACGGCGTCAAGATCCAACTCCAGCAGCTTTTCTATGTTAAAATCATCGTGGAAGGTGGAACCGATATCTATCATATCGTTATACCCTTCCACATACTCACGGTAGAGCCGCGACAGGGTTAAGAAATAACCCTCCGTATCATGCAGGGATGTCGCCACAACCTTGGTGAAAGCCTCCGGGCCAACAATGGCCAGAAGATTCTCGTAGTAGAAACCGTAATACACCCGTTCTACCGGACCTTGAATCGTTATCTCCCTATCAAGGGCGTCAACAAGCTTGAAGGATTCCGCTTCTTTTGCGGCGTCTGCCCCTTTCTTAGCATTACTACAGGAAATCAGCGCCGCACTCACCAAAACGCTCAGTATAAGAGCCGTGATCATCCGCTTCTTCATAAACTACTCCTTAAATTTTTTTGTCTGCCGCAACGACGGCGGTATAGAATGTAATAAACACAATGGCCCAAAGAAAAAGAACATAAAATTTTCCTACGGGTTTACTCCCCGTAATGGCGTACTGGAGCGGAAGTCCTTCAACGGTAATGCTGTACGCAAAAGTTCCGGTTCCCGCCGACTCGGTATAGGGACCCATGGTAATATTCGCCTCGGCGGTAGTTCCTGTGTTGACGCTCACTCCCTCTGTACTCCCCACGGCAATCACCTCCTCATTCACGATGGCCTTGGCTGTGATGGTGTATATCCCCACCGGCAACACTATCGTTTCGTCAACGCCGCCGTTCGTATCAGGGGTAAAATTCTGATCCGGCGGGGCCGTTCCGGTGGAGGGTGTAAAGCTGACCGTATATATATCAATGTCGTTGAGTCCTGCCTCAGGGTAAACGGTAAACAGCGGGCCGCCCGCTCCGCTTATATTCAAGGCCGGCTCGGGAGCGGCATTGGATAAGTTAAAAACCACCCTCACAGACCCCGTCTGTTTGCTTTTGCCGGAGTTTTCAGGAACTTGTTCTTTCACAGCGTTCGCACCGTTTAAAACATCCTCGCACCCGCCAAATGCCAACGCCGCCGCGAACAACACCGCCGCGGCAGCCCTCCCTAAACTAAAA
>JAIRLQ010000064.1 GCA_031259345.1 Treponema sp. | reverse complement strand
CGCCGTATTGGAGTATTTCTTATAAACAACAAAAGAAAAAGGAGAGATGAAAAGATGAAAAAATTATTGTTGATGGGCGCTGTTGCGGTAGTGGTGTTTTCCGCCTGCGCAAAGAAAACGGAAACCGCGCCGGCTGCGGGAACGGAACAGGGCGAAAGGCTTCTGCGGCTTGCCTATATTCTTTCAGGCAACGGCCTGCCCCTGAGTCCGCTTACTATTGCGCTGGAAAAGGGGTTTTTAGAGGAGCGGCTTAAGGTCCTCAATGTAAGACTGGAACCTCAAGGCTTTGTCGGCGGTCCTCCGCTCAACGAGGTTATTGCCGCCGGTGGTCTCGATATTGCCACCTACGGGGATGTACCGATCATTGCCGCGAAAAGCAACGGACTCAATACCACCCTTTTTGGAATTGACACATACAATACCGGGGCGTTTCTGATGGTACGTTCAGAGTCCTCCTATAAAACCCTGGCTGATTTGGCAGGACAGAAGATCGCCGTTGCAACTGGTACTTTTGCTCATAGATCTTTAATAAAAATGCTGGAGGAAGATGGTTTTGATGTATCGCATATACAGCTTACTAATATGGCTACCCGTGATGCGGCGACGGCTCTCCTCAGAGGAGATGTAGAAGCCGGTATCGGTAGCAGTTCGACATATCTGAAATTTGTACAAGACGGCAGCCTGCGAGTTCTCAAAGGCGGCGAAGAACGCCCAGAGTGGAACGGTTCCACCGGATATGTGATTGTTGGTGATTACGGGACGAAAAATCCTGATATTGTGGATGCCTTTTTGCAGGCTATTTTTGATTCCCTTGGTTTTATTAAGCAAAACCCGGAAGAGTCAACATTAATTTTCTCCCTTACGGGACTTGCGGTGGATGAACTGGAGCAGACCTATCCTAAAGGTTACAACTGGAATATCTCCCTGGACGAAGCGTCGATAGCGGCCTTTGAAGACATACGGGACTTTATGGTGGATAATGACTTGATCCTTAACCGGTTTAGCATACGGGACTGGGCCGATCCCAGTTATCTTCAAGCTGCCGGGACGAAGAGATAGGCAAGTAAACGGAGGAACAGGAATGTCAAAGAACTATGTGGCGGGAGTCGATATCGGCTCCTTGGGAACCAAAACGGTTATTCTTGCGGACGGCGAGATCGTAGGATCCAGCAATATCCGGACAGGGATAGACGCGATTAAAAACGGTGAGGAAGGACTGCGGACCGCCCTTGAAAGCGTCAATCTGGAAAGGGGAGACATAAAGTATATAGTCGCCACCGGATACGGCCGTATTTCCGCGCCCTATGCGCAGAAAACCATCACCGAGATTACCTGTCATGCCCGGGGCGTTTATTTTCAGCATCCCGGCGCCAGAACCATTATTGATATGGGAGGACAGGACTGCAAGGCCATCAGGCTGGACGAAAACGGCAATGTGGCGGACTTTGCGATGAACGACAAATGCGCGGCGGGAACCGGGCGCTTCCTGGAAGTTATGGCCAATGTCTTTAAGGTATCCCTTGAAGATCTGGGACCCCTGGCCCTAAAGGCGACGGACGTGCTTCCCGTAAGCAGTACCTGCACGGTGTTTGCCGAATCCGAAACCATTTCGCTCCTCGCCCGGGGAGAAAAGCCGGAGAATATCATCATCGGCATTCACCACGCAATCGCCAACCGTATTAACGGCATGTTCGCCCGGGTCGGCGTTGAAAATGACGTGTTTTTTTCCGGGGGAGTTGCCAAGAATGTGGGTATGCGGAAAGCCCTGGAAGATGTGATGAAAATAAACCTTGTAAAGCCTACATACGATCCCCAGCTTGCCGGCGCGCTTGGCGCGGCGGTGATTGCTTCGGAATTACTCGCAAGGAAGAAGGTGGTGGCAATCGCATGAACATTTTAACGAAAATTCAGAAAAGGGTCAGTGACCGTCCTGCGGAACTGGCAAAGCTGCGCCACCAGGGAAAAACGGTCGTCGGCTGGTCGGGGTACAATCTTCCGGAAGAACTGATATATGCCCTCGGCTTGGTTCCGGTACGCATTGGTGCCGGCGGTAATGAAAAGCTGGTCGAACTCGGGCAGCGGTATGTTTCTTCCCATAACTGCGTTTATATCCGTGAGCTCTTGGGATATATTGCGGAGAACAAGGACCCCCTGATTCAGCAGATTGATGCTTACGCATTCGACGCTACCTGCCTCCAGACCTTTCGCGCCGCCGAACTGGTGGAGTATTATTTTAATAAGGATGTGTTTATCCTTGGGGTTCCCCGCAATTTTTATTGGACCGAGGCTCAGGATTACTTCGTCAAAGAGACTGAATATTTTGTTTCCCTTTTGGAAGCAAAATACGGGGTGAAGCTCGAGGACCAAAAACTAAAGGAGGCTATTTCCCTTTACAATAAGATCCGGGAGAAAATCCTTGAATTATACACGATACAGATCGAGTCCGCAGAAGTCTCATGGATGGATGTGTACGGCATAATTCAAGCCGGATATACCCTGGACAAGGCGGAATATCTGGACTTGTTGGAACAGGCGGTCGAAGAGGCAAAGGGTTATGCGAAGGAAGAGGATAGCGATGCTCCCCGGATTTTTTTGTCCGGCAGCATACTGCCCCCCGGAGACAGCAAACTTATCAACATCATTACAAAATTGGGCGGACGGATCGTGGGGGACGATCTGTGGAGCGGCATCCTGCCCTATCTCGATCTGGATATTAAGGAAGCCACAGCAGGCGGCGTAGCCTTAGGATACTTGAACAGGACGCCTCATGGCGCCCTGCCATATCTGGAACTGGAAAGCGACAGGCGAATCAAAAAACTCAAGGAGCTTCTCAGATTGAGCCGGGCAAACGGCGTGGTGTATCATACCCTCAGATACTGCGATCCCTATTCCTTTAAGTCCTTGGAAACCAAGCATATTCTTGTTGATGAGGGGATCCAATTTTTGGAAATACATACCGAATATGCAAGTTCCGATACTGAGGCGATTCATACCAGGATAGAAGCGTTCCTGGAGATGATTGAAAATAACGTATTAACAAAGGAGGTTGTTTAATATGGAATCGAGGATTACCTATCCCGAAGAGTACAAGGCTGAATTCCTAAAAAGCCGGGATCTTCACCTGAGCAATGGCAGGGTGGTGAGCCCCGAAGAAATTTGGGACTTTCTCACCAGGGAAGCGCCGGAAAAGTATCCCTTCGCGTTTGAACGCCAGAAAGCGTTTTTTGGCATGACCGTGTCGGATGATTTCGGCCTGCCTGCGGCGTTGAAGAGCAATTACCTTGCCCTTACCCTGAGTGATCGCATGGAAGAGCTGGTCAAAAACGGCGGTCACGTTGCCTATGTTCAGGGAGGACAGGCGGTGGATCCCTATACCGCGGCCGGGTTCGTGGGTCTCAGGCCGGCGCTGATCGGCGCATGGGCGCGGGGCAAGATCAAAGGAAAAACAACCACCCAGGAAGAATTGGGCAGAAAGGAAGACAAAGAGCGAGGATACAAGAACATTAGTTTTGAAGCCTGTCAAACCGCCGGATATGAACATATTCAAGAAGGCGATCTGCAGGTTGATTTTGTGGCGCCCTATTCGGCCCTTCGTTGTTCCGATATTTCCTACGGCCTTGAAGCCCACCGCCATGGCAGGCGGGTGAACGAGGTGAGTCTGTTTTTGGGGGACTATCCCATGAGGCGCCAGGCGGAGAAAACATGGGCCGTCGATTATTTTGCGGCAAACCTCAGGAAGCTGGTTAAAGAGATGGACAGGATTTCCGGCAGAAACACCACCGAAGAGGATTTGAGGAATACCATCAAAATGCACAACAAGGCCCGCAGGATTTCGATGGAGCTGGCGGACATTTGGTGGAACGCCCCCGAGCCGCCTTCCAATGGCATGGACAGAAGCGACCTTTTTATACTGGGGAATCTTGAGGTCCATGGAGACCCGGTGGCGGATATGGATATCCTTACCGAAGCGCTGGAATCGGTACGGTACCGCGCACAGAATCATATACGCAGTCCCTATATTGCGGAGAACGCGAAGCGGCTCTTTGTCTGCGGTTCCTGCATCACCTTGGATAATTACCGTACCGAGGACAGGGGCGGCATTGTGGTTGGTACCGATAATGCATGGAGCCACGCTTCCCTTTTGGTGGAAGAAGAAGGGGACCCGTACTATAACCTTGCCAAAGCCACGCTTTCGTATCCCTACGAGCAGGGCATCAAAGAACGGGCGGCCTGGACTATCGATCAGGTGAAAAAGTCCCGGGCCGACGGCTTATTGTTTCTTTACAACTGGGGCTGCAATACTCAGTCCGCCGTGGCGCGTGCGATTTGTGATGAGGTAAAAGCAAAAACAGGCCTGCCGACCATAGTCCTGGAAAACGAACTGATTGGGCTTACGCCGGAGCAGCAGCATAACAGGGTTGCGGCTTTCATTGAGATGGTTGGATAGAGAATACAACAATCAAATCAATGGATAAAACCACCCTGATGATCACTGTTCCGGTGGAACGGTTGGTCGGTCGTCTGGCGATTCCCAGTATTCTGAATATGATGGTGTCCGCCTTGTATAACATGGCGGACACTTATTTTGTCAGTTGTCTGGGGACCAGCGCCGTTGCCGCCGTGGGCATAACCTTTCCTCTTCAAACGGTTATTCAGGCGATTGGATTTTTGTTTGGTCAGGGATCGGGGAATTATATTGCCTGGATGCTTGGGGCGCGAAACAAAGAAAAT
>JAIRLQ010000054.1 GCA_031259345.1 Treponema sp. | reverse complement strand
AAGATCGTTGCCAACGAAAGCCTGCGCACGGAACTTAACGCGGTAAAAAAAGAAGCCCGGGAAGCCGCCAGAAAAATCGCCCTAAAAATACCCAAGCTTAAAGACTGCAAGTATCACCTGGAAGATGGTAAAAACGGAGTGCTTTCTACCATCTTCCTTACCGAGGGGGACAGCGCCGCGGGTTCCATGGTAACAAGCCGGGATGTGATGACCCAGGCGATTTTTGCCCTTAGGGGTAAAGTGGAAAATGTATTTGGTAAAAAACGGACTGCCATTTATAAAAACGAAGAGCTTTACAATTTGATGATGGCCCTGGGTATCGAGAATGATATTGAAGGCCTGCGCTATGCCCGGATTGTCATTGCCACCGACGCGGACTTTGACGGTTTCCACATACGGAATCTTTTGCTTACTTTTTTTCTGTCATACTTTGAAGAACTGGTAACTACAGGTAAGGTTTTCATACTTGAAACGCCTCTTTTTAGGGTACGCACAAAAAAAGAAACCCGCTATTGCTATACCGAAAAGGAGCGGGACGCTTGTGTGGCGGAGCTGGGAGCCCAAAGCGAGGTAACCCGCTTTAAGGGCCTGGGGGAAATTAACCCTAAAGAGTTCGGGCAGTTCATAAGCGAGGATATGCGCCTTGTGCCGGTTTCGGTAAATACCCTAAAGGGCGTTCCCCAGGTGCTCGACTTCTACATGGGAAAAAATACTCCCGAGCGCCGGGAGTATATCATGAAGAACTTGATTGAGGATGTTGGCTAAAAACCGTCCGGTACCTACACGAATTTGCGGTAATTCCTGAGCATCAGGAAACTTTCGGAATGTACGATTCCTTTCACCTTAGAAAGCTGCCCGGTGAGGAATTGAACTAATCCCCGGTTGGAATCGACCAATACTTCGGCCATGAGATCGTAACGGCCGGACACGATAGAGACGGAAAGCACGTTTTCCAGGGCCGACACTTCCTTCGCCTTGGATTCAAGAAGCCGCGATTCGGCGACGCTCATGGCGACAAGGGCAAGCTGTTGATTTTCCAGGGCGTCGGGGTTGATAAGCGCCCGTACTTCCACAATGCCTGAGTCCTTGAGTTTTTTGAGCCGGGCGCGGACTGTCCCTTCCGAAATGTTGAGTTTACGCGCAATGGTGTTGTTTGGAACATAGCCCTTTCTCAGAATCTCAATAATCTTCCAGTCGGTTTCGTCGGGCTGCATTGTTTCATAATAAAGTGTCGGGGTTTGTATATTCAAGGCCGAACACCGAAGCTATGTCTTTATAGGTACATTTCCCCCTGTATGTGTTGAGCCCCCGTTTCAGATCCGCATTTGCCTTACAGGCCGCCTCAACTCCCTTGTCCGCTATGGCAAGACCGTACGGGAGGGTAGTGCTGCTAAGGGCAATGGTACTGGTAAGGGCTACCGCGCCGGGCATGTTGGCCACGCAGTAGTGGATAACGCCGTCAATTTCGTACACCGGGTCGTCGTGGGTGGTGGGTCTTGTGGTTTCGATGCAGCCGCCCTGATCAACCGCCACGTCTACCAGCACCGAATGTCTTTTCATGAGGGAAAGATGTTCCCGTTTTACCAGCCGGGGCGTCCGGGCGCCGGGAATGAGAACCGCGCCTACAAGCAGATCGCAGTCTTTCAAAACGGTTTTGAGGTTCCCTTCGGTTGAATAAAGGGTGGATACGGCGCCGTGAAAAATGTCGTCTATGTAGGCGAGCCTTCCCGCGTTGATGTCGAGAACGGTGGTATCGGCGCCGAAACCCGCGGCAATACGGGCGGCGTTAATCCCCACGGTTCCGCCCCCCAGGATAACTACTTTGCCTTTTGGTACGCCGGGAACGCCGGAAAGCAGAACCCCCCGGCCTCCAAAGGGCCGCTCAAGGTACTTGGCGCCTTCCTGGATACTAAGCCGCCCGGCTATCTCGCTCATGGGTTTAAGACAGGGGAGGTCTCCGTTTTCAAGCTGTATGGTTTCATAGGCCACGGCGATGACCTTCCGCGCCAAAAGCGCCCTGGTCTGGGCTTCGTCGGCGGCAAGGTGCAGGTAGGTGAAAAGTATCTGCCCTTCCCTGAGCAGTTCGTACTCTTCTTCCTGGGGTTCTTTTACCTTGATGATCATGTCGCTTTGGGCAAAGATTTTTTTGGGATCCGGTTCAATCGCCGCCCCCGCCGCGGCGTACTGGCTGTCGTCAAAACCCGCGCCTTCTCCGGCCCCGGCCTGGACGGTTACCTTATGCCCCCGGGCCATATACGCGGCGGCGCATTGGGGCGTAAGACCCACACGGTATTCGTGTTTTTTGATTTCCTTTACACATCCGATTCGCATGATATTCTCCTTTTGCAAACGGTTCTGTCCGTTTATTACGATAATCGTATTAAACTGATAATATGCTGTGTAATCGTTAATTGTCAATATGTTTAATACGAAAATCGTAGACCCGGCAGGCATCGGAACGTGTCAGGGAAATCTCACGGGAAGACCCCCCGGGTTTTTTTGGCTTTGGAAAGTTTTAAAAGCGCCAGCATATAGGCGGCGATACGGAAGCTGACATTCTTGTCTTTAACAATTTGCAGCACCTGGTAAAAACTTTTAATCATGATTTTCCTGAGGGTTTCGTTAATTTGATCTTCGTCCCACATAAGGTTTTGAATGTTTTGTACCCATTCAAAATACGAGACCACAACGCCCCCGGCGTTGGCAAGAACATCCGGCACTATGTGAATTCCCCGCTTTACAAGGATTTCATCGGCTTCGACAGTGGTGGGCCCGTTGGCGCCTTCGATAATAAGCTTTGCCTTGATGCTGTCCGCGTTTTTTTCGGTGATCTGGTTTTCCATTGCGCAGGGGATAAGCACATCGCAGTCGCAGCCGATTAATTCATCGTTGGTGATGGACTCAGCTCCTTCTTCGGTATAACCCGCGATTGATTTTGAATGGCTTGCGCTATAGGCAAGGATCTTTTCGATATTAAGCCCCTCTGCCTTGTAGAAGCCCCCGGTAACGTCGCTTGCCGCGACAATTTTGTGCCCTTCCCGGTACAGGAGCCTGGCGCTTACGCCGCCTACATTCCCCATACCCTGTATGGCGATCCGCTTGTTTATTCCTTCCATATTAAAGAATTTCATCGATTCGCCGGTAATGATACTGACCCCCCGGCCGGTTGCTTCGGGACGCCCAAGGGAGCCGCCGATTTCAAGAGCCTTGCCGGTTACCACTCCGGGCACCGCATAACCTTTGAGCATGCTGTAGGTGTCCATAATCCATCCCATAACTTCCGCATTGGTATTGATGTCCGGGGCGGGTATATCTTTTTCGGGCCCGATAAGGGGAAGTATCATGGCGGTAAAACGCCGGGTAAGGCGTTCCAGTTCGCCTTTGGAAAGTTCCGCCGGATCGACCTTGACGGCGCCTTTTGCCCCGCCGTAGGGAATATCCACTACGGCGCATTTAAGGCTCATCCAGGCCGCCAGAGCCTTTACCTCGTCAATATCCACATGGGGGTGGTAGCGGATACCCCCCTTGCAGGGCCCCCGGGTGCTTGAATGCTGCACCCTGTAACCTTCAAAAACCTTAATGGTCCCGTTGTCCATTTTTACGGGAATCGAGACTTTTAACTCCCGCTCCGGGTATTTAATTGCCTCGTAGTCGTTGTGTTCAAGGCCGAGCTTGCCGGCAGCTTTTTCCAGAACCGCAAGCATATTGTCGTAAGGATTGTATGTGTCGGGCATAGATGTTCCTCCATGGCAATAATAATAAATTGGTATTGATTATTTGTAAAGTATAATTTATATAAGCATGGTATTTAATATCATATTAAGTATATTAAGTTTGTTAAATCAGGAATAATAAAGTTTATTAAAATTATAATAAATATAAAAATATGTGTTTTTTTAGATATTTTTATAAATTATGTTTGACAAATGAAATATATCGGGATATACTTTATTCAATTACATATCAGGAGGATATCAACAACCTATGGGAGAAAAACTTGCAATCCTTGGCGGGTCCAAGGCAAAGACCACGCCGAATATACCTATGTATCCGGGCGGGCTCGAAATCGGGGACGCGGAAAAAAAACAGGTATTGGAAGTATTGGACAATAAATATTTATTCCGGTACTACGGCCCTAAAGATGTAGAGTCTAAGGTAAAAAAGCTTGAGACGGAGTTTAAAGAGAAAATGGGGGCAAAATACGCCCTGGCAACTTCCAACTGTACCGGGGCCCTTATTTCGGCGCTTATTGCCTGCGGTATAGCGCCTGGCGACGAAGTCGTTGTTACCGGGTATACCTTTTTCGCGTCCTGCGCGGCCATTGTCGCCGCCAATGCCATTCCGGTGATAGCCGAAGTGGATGAAACCCTTACGATTGACCCGGACGACATAGAGAAGAAAATAACTCCCGCCACTACGGCGCTGATGATAGTCCACATGAGGGGCGTGCCCTGCGACATGGACAGGATTATGGCAATAGCCAAGAAGCACAAGCTTAGGGTAATAGAAGACGTGGCCCAGGCCTGCGGCGGTTCCTACAAGGGGAAAATGCTGGGGACTTTTGGGGATGTGGGCTGTTTTTCATTCCAGTACCACAAGGTAATAACCGCCGGGGAAGGAGGCATGCTGATAACGAACGATGAGCGGCTTTACGACCGCTGTATGGGGTACCATGATACCGCGGCATGCTGGCGGCCCGACCGTTTTGCGGAGCAGCGCTATGACGGCGAGCTTTTTTGCGGTTCAAATTTCAGGATGAGCGAGCTGACCGGCGCGGTAATGCTGGCGCAGCTTGGGAAATTGGATACCCTTGTGTCGCGGATGAGGCAAAACCAGAAACGCATTGCGGACCAAATCAAAAATACCAGGGGAATTAAAATTCGTCCTGTTTACGATCCCGACGGCGACATCGCAATCTGTCTGATGTTCTTTTTGGACAGTAAGGACAAGGTACAGTCTTTCGTGGAGGCCTTGCAGGCAGAAGGCGTAGCCGTATCGGGCGTGTTCAATTCGGGCATTCCCGACTGGCATATCTATGCCCACTGGAAACATGTCATAAACAAACTGGCGCCGTCGCCGATAAAATGGCCTTGGGAAAACCCATTCCACAAAGGGGAAGAAGTCCGGTACGCGGCGGATATGTGCCCGAAAACCCTGGATTACCTTGAACGGGTAATTCACCTTGACATTCCGCCGCAGATGACGGACGAAGACTGCGACATGATAGCCAGGGGCATCAATAAAGTCGCCGAAGCGCTGCTTTAATACGGAGGTATAGCGATGAGGTATTCGCTTTGTATAGAGCCCATTTTTGAGGATGTTGATTTTTACGACCGGATAAAACTGGCGGCGGAAGCCGGCCTGGACGCGATTGA
>JAIRLQ010000542.1 GCA_031259345.1 Treponema sp. | reverse complement strand
GGGACTCTTATGACCATAGGAAGGCTGACATCGGACAACGAAGTTTTGGTTATGCTCTCTTCGGGGCTTTCTTACAGGAACATTTTTTTACCCGCCCTGGCGGTGGGGGTTCTTATTTCCATGGTTTCTTTTTTCGCCAACGATGTGCTTCTTCCGGCGGGAACTGTACAGTTTACCCGTCTTTACAGGCAAATTCTGGTTTCTACGCCGGCTCTGGAACTGGAAGCCAATTCAGTCAAACGTTTCAGGGACACCGTAATTGTTACCGGACCTGTCCGGAATAACACCATCGGCAATATACTTATCATGGATAGGACAAACGACGGGGAACGCCGGGTCATTATGGCAAAAAACGCCAATCTAAAGGATGCGGGTAAAGAGGGGCTTGCTCTGGATTTGTCCAACGCTTTTGTTCAATCTTCCAAAGAAATTGTGCGTGATGATTATGATTATGCCTCCGCGTCTTCCCTGCAATATTGGGTTCCCCAGGAGGATCTTATACAGGCGGTTTCGTCCATAGGTCCCAGAGAAATGAGTTCCCGTGATGTCAGGCAGGAAATTGTAATAAAAGAGAGGGATTTGAAAGATCGCCTGGATGAACGGTATAACCGCGCCCTTGTTCAAATCCTGGGCCTTGAAAACAGCCTTAGACGGGGGCCGTCAAGCGATGCCTGGAACAGAAGGGAAAACTACAACATAAACTTTTTGCGGGATTTTCAGGCAATCCGGGCTGTCAGGAACGACCGCAGCCTGCTTGTGTACAGGCTGGAATATTATAAAAAATTTTCCATTCCCTTTGGCGCCTTTTCTTTTGTTTTTCTCGCGGTTCCCCTGGGGCTTTTGGCAAAAAAAAGCGGCCAGACCGTCGGTTTTATTTTTGGCCTTATTATTGCGGTAATTTATTGGGCCCTGCTTTTGGGCGGTCAAACCATGGGAGTCCGCCTGGGCTATTCCCCCTTCTGGTCAATGTGGCTTCCCAATATACTTGCCGGCGGTATCGGGATTATTATGTGTTTTGTGAGGCTTAGAAAATGATACTCGACAGGTATCTTATTAAACAGTTTATCCCCATTTTTTTTGTGGCAATTTCCATGTTCATGCTGCTTCTTTCTCTTATAGATCTTTTTGCAAACCTTTGGCGCTACCTGAATTATGAAGTTCCGGCCAAACAAATACTGCAGGTAAGCCTTTATTATTTACCAAAAAGTTTTTCCTATGCCCTGCCTATTTCCCTGCTCTTTGCCGCTGCCTATACTCTGGGGGATCTTTACGCAAGAAACGAACTTACTTCTATCTTTGCTTCGGGCATACCTTTTTGGCGTTTTAGTTTGTCCCTGCTTTTTATAGGCCTCTTTGCTTCCCTTTTTTCTTTCTTTTTTGATGACCGGGCGGTAATACCCACTTTAAAAATGAAGAATGACCTTTCGCGTATTTTGCTGCACCAGCAAAGAACAGAAAACAATTCTGATATTGTTATAAAAGCCAGAAGCGGCGAACTTATTTATTCAGTTGATTATTATGATCATGTTGAATATGTTTTGAACGGTATCAGTATTATTGAGCAAGACAAGGAAGGCCGCATGGTTTATCTTATACGTTCCCCCCGGGCGGTATGGACAGGTGAATACTGGGAACTTTCCAATCCAATTATTTATGAATGGAGAGGGGATCTTCTCCGTTCCCGGCCTATGGAAAAAACCAATATCTTTAGGGAACACCCCGATACCTTTAGGCGCAATATGGTAAATGTGGAAGATCTAAGCGCAAGGGAGGCGGGGCTTCTTGTAAAAGATCTTAAAGCCGCGGGCCTTCCCTTTATTCAACCCCTCGCTGAATATTACCACCGGTTTTCTTTTCCCACAGCTTCCTTTGTGGTTATGATACTGTCAATTTCCATGGGGGGGCGTTTTAAAAAGAACATACTCCTTATGAGCCTTCTTGCAAGCCTGGCCGCGGCGGTTCTTTTTTATGTAATGGAAATGATCACCATGATGATGGCAAAGCTTTCGTATATTCCGCCCTTTATAGGGGCATGGTTTCCGGTAATAGTTTTTATTTTTTTTGGACTGGTTCTTTTACGGAGCGCCAAAACCTAAAATGATGTATGAAAAATATATTTACAATTAGCCGCCAGGACAGTTCCTGCGCCGCGCGAAGCGGGACGCTTGAATTACCCCACGGAAAAGTCAGCACCCCGGTTTTTATGCCCGTTGGAACCAATGGCACGGTAAAAGCCCTTACCGCGGATGATTTAAACGAAATCGGTTTTGGAATAATCCTTTCAAACACCTATCATCTTTTTTTAAGGCCCGGCATGGAAGTAATGGCAGCCTCCGGCAGCCTCCATTCGTTTATAAACTGGAATAAAAATATACTTACCGATTCCGGGGGCTTTCAGGTATTTTCCCTGGCTCCATTCAGAAAGATAAGCGAAGAAGGGGTAAAATTCCGCTCTCATATTGACGGGGCATACCATTTTCTTAGCCCCGAAAAAGTTGTCGAAATCCAATCCGTTTTTGGAAGTGATATTCAAATGCAGCTTGATTATTGTACCCCCTGGGGCGCTTCCCGCAAGGAAGCGGAAAAAGCTCTGGAGATAACATCCCTCTGGATGAACAGGGCCCAAAAAACCTGGGAAGAAATACGCGCAAACGGTTCCTATAAGGGGGAATTTTTCCCTATCATTCAGGGTAATTTTTTTAAAGATCTTAGGGAAGAAAGCGCAAAGCGGGTTATCGAGAAAGACAGTCCGGGAATTGCCATAGGCGGCCTTTCCGTAGGTGAAAGCGCGGATACGTTTTTTGAATATCTGGCTTTTACCGCTTCCCTTTTGCCCAAAGAAAAACCCCGCTATGTTATGGGTATTGGAACCCCGGAATACATCCTGGAGGCTATTGAAAACGGCATCGACATGTTCGACTGCGTTTTTCCTACACGGACAGGCAGAAACGGCCATGTTTTTTCAAGCCAGGGGCCTGTTTCACTTAAAAAAGCGGAAAACAACCTTGATTTTTTGCCGATAGATGAAGAGTGCGGGTGTAAAGTTTGCAGATCCTATTCCAGGGCGTATTTACGCCATCTTTTTAAAACCCGGGAGATTCTTTTGTCTATTTTGGCAAGCTATCATAATCTTTATTTTTTGCACGATCTTGTCAAAAAAGCCCGTTCCGCCATAGAAGAAAACCGTTTTCCGGAATTTAAAAGAGCGTTTTTAAAAAAATATACGGAGAACAAAGCTTGATAAGGGTACCGGTTTATACCAAAATTTTATTCCTGTGTTTGATACTGTTGTTGTTTGGCGTCTCATCTCTCTCTGCCCAGGAAGGGGGAGACAGCCCCGAAGGAAACGCGGCGGAACAGCAGGCGGAAGGAGCGGAAACCGGGCTACAGACCGCATCTGACGCGGCGCCGGATGCCGAGCCTGAAAGCGAGGCGCAAAACGCGGCGCAGGATTCGGCGTATCAAAATGCCGCGCCCGAAAGCGAGGCGGCAGAGGACGCTATAGGCGAAGCCGCGGGGGATCTTCCGGGCCCGGCCCCACCGGAACTTTCCGCCGAAGAGGCCATTCCGGACCCGGACCTTACACAGATAAAAGCTCCTGACGAAAAACAGCTCAATATACTCCGGTATGGAACAGAAACCGAAATTGCGGCATTAATTAAAAATTTAAAAACAGAAAAAGATTCGTCCCTTGACCAGGAACTTGTCAAACTTGCCGAAACTTCAAAAAATAAAGTTATACTTTCGGGAATTTTTTCTTTCTTTGGCGAAATGGAAAAAAGCGGCCTTGAGGACAGGGCCATAAGGATTATAGAAGAACGGGACGACGAAGCTAACGAAACGGTAAGCGCGGCGGTGGATTATTTGGGTAAAGTTAAAGCCGCTTCTTCAATAAAGGCTCTGGAAGAATTGATTAATTCCGGGGAGCGCGCTTTTCTTAATTTAGCCATCCGCTCATTGGGGAGAACAGCCAAAGGCGGGGACGGAAGCGGCGCCGATGAGGCGGCAAAGTTTTTACTTTCCTATTATGAAGAAGGAAACCCGTCAAACGAAG
>JAIRLQ010000420.1 GCA_031259345.1 Treponema sp. | reverse complement strand
CCCGGATGCGGGGTTTGTTGTTTTTTCATTTTTCCGTCGTGGTTTTTATTTTACCCCCCCCCCCCCCCCCCCTGTAGCAAAAACCGTGCCAAGTTAGTCCATCGCAGCAAAAAATACCTCTTTTTTTGCAAACGCCGGCATTTCCCCCTGAAACGGGAAACGAGCCGGCGTTTTCTTTTTCCTCACCATACAGGTTTCTCTCCGGCTTTATCACAAAGACCGGTGGAACTGACGGATTATTTGTCCGCCAACTATCGCAAGGGAGCATAACAAGATGAAACATTTGATTTTAGCGCTGAGACCGCTTTTAATCGTGGCCTTACTGGTCCTTTTTTCCTGTGTCAATTCATTTAACGACAATGGCGATGATGATAAGGGGGATAAAGATATTCCGACATTATATAAGAATTTTTACAACTATCCCGACGGAAGGGTCAACCCGAACGGCACATTGACCATAAAGAATGCGGTAAACTCCAAAGTTCTCCTGTTTACCGATTCCGTATCCGCCTCGAACTATATCGGCACGGTGGAGGGGCTCAGTTCGGTAAAGGTCAAACTGTCCGAAGAAAAGTTCTACACCATCGTGGCGGTGGACAAGACAAACTACGAAGACAAGGAAAATCAGGCGTATCAATTCAGCGACTTGACCTATTATTCCAATCTCCAGCCTTATTCCATGAATGTCAGTCCGAGCAGCCTGTTCGGCGCGGGAACGTGGATTCTTGCAAACCAGTCAAATTATTGGGTGGCCCTGCAAAAGGTCGATGGTTCCGGGGATAATTGGGCCGTTTTAGCGCCCAACACGCTTCGGACGACGATTCCAATTCCGCTCGCGACTACATTTGATTATGTTCCCCATTATTACAAGGAGCTGAAATACAACGGCAAAGTCATTGCCCTGGTAGAATATGACGATGTGTCTCAGGCGGACACAGTTTCAACTTCAACTGAAAATCCCAGTTTTAATACCAACATCGGGAAAAATGTAACGCCCCCAAGCTCCAACCTGAAACCGGCGGTTCTCCTTACCAATAATTGCGATAAAACGGTTCGTGTGTACATGGGTCAGAACAATCAATTATCGCCCAGCGGAACCCCAGGGGAGGATTACGCCATGGCTTCCGGCTGGACCTCCATGATCACCAGCCGTATTGAACCGGGGACTGATGTCAATAGCATTAATTTTGACAGTATTAGCTGGACCAGCCGGGTATACGTCAGCGAGAACAAGGTTATGCAGAAGGACCATGTCTACCGGATTGTTCTCGCCGGAAACCAAACCCAGGGCTATACTACCACCGTTGAGGAAACAGCCGCAGAAGATTTTTTTGAATGAAAATTAGAGCCAGCGCCGCCGGATAAATCCCGGCGGCGGTCTCTTTCTTGAAAGGAACCGGAAGATGAAGAAACACCCCGCGTTAGTTTTAACAGCCGTTTTTGTGGCGCTGCTGCTGGCTTGCCCAAATCCAGGCGGAGGCGATGATAGCAATGATACTGGCGACGATGACAAAGACCAGCCTCAGGGCGGGAAAACGCTGGTTTATTTTGTAAATGACAACGATTTTTCCGTTACCATTTACACCGATTCTTCACGCCTCGTCAAATTTGCCGATGTGGGGGTCAAGGATGAATCGGAGCCGGTAGAAACGGAGCCGAATCCCAACGCTATATTTTACCCGAGTTATCATATCCTGATCGATGATCAGGAGTTCCCCTATAATCACAACGGTGTGCCTGCCCGCATCGACGCGGAAAAAACCACCAAAGTTCTGATTCCGCTTTTATCCGAATTGGATCCGGCTGAGCTGGCAAAGCCGGTTGCCACCGGGGTATATATAAAAATACAAAACGCCAGCGCTTTCCCTCTGGTTCTGCGGCGGGGCACTTCCGAAGAAATTCCCCAGGGGGCAAGTTCGTCTATCCTGAACGGCGGAGAAACCGCCCGTTATATGGTGAACGGGGGCCCTGTTTCCAATTACGCATTTATGAAAAATACCGTCACCCCGATTGCTTTCCCCGCGGATCTGACGAATTTTCTTGCAGGACATCTCTATTCCCTGAAATTTGACGGAAACGCCCTTGTTCTGCTTGCCGACAAACCGATAACGATAGCGCAGGCGCTGGAAATACTCCCTCCTGAAACTGTCAGCGCACGGTCTCTGGCAAACGGCCATATTTCCCTGGCCTGGGACAAGGTGGGAACGGAGACCGGCTATGGCATATACCGCTCGGGCTCCGCAACGGGAACCTACGCCCGGATCGGAACAGCGGATGGAGTCTCGTACACCGATGCTGCGGTTACCATTGGCGCCACGTATTATTACCGGATCAGTTCTGTAAAACAGAATGTGGAAAGCGATAAATCAACTACCGTGGTTTCCGCCCGCGCGGAGATCAGCTCTCTTGCTTCTCCCGGAGGGCTGAGCGTTACCGGCAGGACCGAAACCAGCATAAGCCTCTCCTGGCAGCCGGCGCCTGATGCTACAGGTTATAAGGTATATAGGGGCTTGAGTTCCAATACGGTAACCGACTACGTTACAGAGACTGCTTCGACTTCGTATACCGTAACCGGCCTTACAGAAAACACAAGCTATTACTTTGCCGTAAGCGCCGTAAACGAAAACGGGGAAAGCCTTCCCTCGACGGCGGTACAGGGGACAACGCCCGAAACGGCGCTTGCGGCGCCCGCCGGATTGACGGTTACCGCGCAGACTCAGACCAGCCTGACCCTTTCCTGGCAGGCGGTGAGCGGCGCGGAGGGGTACCGGGTTTCCCGTTCTGCCAGTTCCGGCGGCTCCTTTAATCCGATTCAAACGACCGCTTCTACGAGCTATACCGATAATGCGGGTTTGACGGCGGGCGCCACCTACTATTACCGGGTAACGGCCTATAAGGGTCAAGTCGAAAGCAGTCCC
>JAIRLQ010000381.1 GCA_031259345.1 Treponema sp. | reverse complement strand
TTTCTATTACATCTCTTACCAATATGTTGAATCATCTTGGGGAACTTGCCCAGGATCTGCCTCATACAGAACAACGGGACATCCTAAAGCAGAAGGTGGAGAATCTTATTGAAGGACTTAATGCGACGGCATTAGGGTGATGAAGGTGTCTCATGTATGAGGATGTAGCAAAAGCCGTAAAGAAATATATCAAGGATATGCCCAGCTTTTCTACCACGGTCGTAAAGGTTTTGGAGGTTTGCAATAATTCGCAAACCAGTCCCCTGGATCTGAACCGGGTAATTTCCCTGGATCCTGTTTTGGCGGCCAGGGTACTCAGGCTCATCAATTCGGCCTATGACGGATTGACGCGCCCGGTTACCAATATGGCCAGGGCAATTATTATGTTGGGCATTAACACGGTAAAAAACATGGCCCTTTCCGCGGCTATACTCGTGGACCTTGCCGCAAAAGATTCTACCGGGTTTAACATGGACAAATTTTGGCGGCATTCCCTTGGTACCGGATTCGCGGCCAAACTTATCGCCAAAAAGAGAAATGTTGCCGATACCCATCTCGAGGAATATTTTATCGCGGGGCTGCTTCACGATATAGGCAAGATACCGGCTAATGCGATAAAGGCGGATAAATACGCGGAGGCCGTGGAACTTGCGGATCGGGAGCGTATCGATCTTTATCAGGCCGAAAAACGTGTTCTGGGCTTTAATCACTGCGATACCGGAAAAATTATTGTTGAGGCCTGGCATCTTGAAGGAGTGGTAGGAGATGTGATAGACTTCCACCATTCTTGTCTTGAATATGAAGGCCCTTATCGGGACATACTCTATACCGTTGCCATGGCAAACCGTTTTTCTTCGGTAATGGAAATTGGTTTTTCCGGAGACCGGTATCCTGAACCGCTGGCGCCGGAAATTTTAAAGTATCTGGCGGTTGGCGAAGATACTTTTGGAGAATTTGAATCTACCGTAAAAAAGAAAATTGAAGATGCATTGGTATTTTTAGGAACTTAGTGGGAGTTATCATGAAACGTCGTTTCATGTTCGATTTGACTATGCGGCCATACGGCCGCATAAGATAGAGGTTATCATGTTATCTGCGCGGTTTTGGGGAGTCCGGGGTTCCATCCCTTGCCCGGGGATCAATACGGTGGTTTTTGGCGGGAATACTGCCTGTATTGAGATTCGGGCGGATGAACGGCTGATTATCGTGGATATGGGTACCGGAATCAGGCCCCTGGGCGATTGGCTTATGGTCCACGACCTCAAAGAAGGTCCTATTACCGCAGACATTTTTATCACCCATACGCATTGGGATCATATCATGGGTTTTCCGGTCTTTAACCCGATGTTTATTCCCACAAGTAAATTCCATATCCGGGGACCGGTTTCCTACGAAGACGAAACTTTGATGTCGATCCTGTCGCAGCAACTATCTTACCGGTACTGGCCGGTCCGGCTCCATGAACTGGCGGCCCAGATCGAGTACAGTACCATCCACGAAACCAGCCTGGATCTTGGGAGAGGGCTCAAGGTGGTCACCAAGTACCTCAATCATCCCATACTTTGCCTGGGTTACCGTTTTGAGTATCAGGGAAAGTCCATCGTTACCGCCTATGATTTTGAGCCTTACCGTAACATTTTCCCCGTTGATAAAAACGATTCCAATTACGACGAGGCCGCGGCCCGGGAAGGTGAGACGGCAGCCCAGGAAGAAAACGGGCGGGTGCTTAAATTTTTTAAAGACGCGGATGTGCTAATATATGATACCCATTATACCGCCGTAGAATACGAATCCAAAAAGGGTTGGGGTCATTCTACTTTTGAACAGGCCATCATTGCGGCCCGGGAAGCGTCGGTAAAAAGACTGGTCTGCTTTCACCACGATCCCAATCGCACCGATTCCCAGCTGGAGGAACTGGAAGATCTTTACCGGACCCGGATCCGCCACGACGCGCCGGCGGGGAAATGGGCGCCCGATCTCCTCATGGCCCGGGAAGGGCTCACAATCGAAGCGTAACAGAAACGATGGACATTTCGCGCATCAAATGTCTGCGAGAAAAAGCCCCGCTTTTTCCGCTCCCTCCTGACCGGGAAGCAGCCGCAGCCTGAACATATTGGGGCGGGGGCTAACATCGTTTGGATTATCGCCGGATTCCCCGGTACTTTCGTAATAGGATATTTTTGCCTCGGGGTTAATTTCCGCCAGGACATCCGCCGCGGTATTAACGGCAATACGGTTTTGTTCTTCCCGGCTAAAAGCCCGGCAGCTCGGGCATGAACACCAGAGATGTTCTGCGCCTCTGTCCGGCCAAAGGTGAAATATCAGAACATCCGGGTATTCGCTGAAAAGCCGCCGGGCCTCTGTTTTGATCAGGGCAATGGTATCGGGATTAGTCGGACAGAAGTTGTAGTTTCCGACACGTTTTCCCCCCTCCATGCGAAAAATGTCTTTTTTTATGAAAAAGTACCGCCTGGGCGCCAAACGGCTCAATTCCCAGCCTCCAATTTCGATGGACAGGGCATATCGCTTTGCCAGATTGAGAAGATTATTCTGAATACGGCTGTATCTTCCCGTAAGTCCGGCAAGAAAAGGCGGTCTTTCCGCAAGGGGCAATACCAGTGCGTCAATACGGCGGCTGCGGACGGCCCAAACCAGGAAATCTTCCCGCCGGGAAAGAGAAACCGCCCCGGTGATCACCAGCCGCTTCCATTTATCCGGCTCTTTAACCGTACCTTGATAAGCGCTGGCCGCCCTGAGCGGGTATTCCGGGGGATGATTCGGATGCGGTTTCGGCAGAATTTCTTCC
>JAIRLQ010000159.1 GCA_031259345.1 Treponema sp. | reverse complement strand
CAGCCGGATTATCTCAAAACGGTCTTTTACCCCAAGTTTGGAATAGATGGTACTGACCTGGTTTTTTACGGTCTGCAGGGCAATATTTAATTTATCCGATATTCCCTCGTTATCGTAACCGGTGGTAATGAGGGTAAAAATTTCCCGTTCCCGGTTGGTCAGCGTTTTTAGCCAGGGCAATGATTCCGATACATCGGGCAAATCACTGCCGCCCGCCGGATTTTCACCGTTATATTTATATTCCACCATTTTCCGGGCAATCTCCGGTGATATTTGTATCACGTTGTTTTTTAGGGCCCGGATTGCGGTAATGAGTTCCGTGGGAGATATGTCCTTCAGGAGATAACCTGAAGCGCCCGCCAGCAGCGCCGCCCGGACATATTCATCCTCGCCATAGGTCGAGAGCATGATAATTTTTATTTCGGGGGATTTTTTTTTGATAAGACCCACCGCTTCAACCCCGCCCATTTCAGGCATCAGTACATCCATAAGAATAATGTCGGGATGTTCTTTTTCAGTAATTGTTACCGCCTCCTTGCCGTTAATAACGGTTCCGATTACCAGCATATCTTCCGTATAATTTGACAAAAAAGTGCTGAGGCTTTCGGTAATCAGGGTTTGATCATCAACCAGCAGAATTTTAATTTTTTGTTCCATAATTATATACTCCTGACCTTTAATTTATTTGAGGGGGGGTCTCATACCCAAGAGCCCGCTTATGCGGGGGATCCTCTGGGGCGGTTCAATTTCTCCGCCAATAATGGCGGGGTAGTTCACAGTCCATTGGCATTGGCGGTATTAACCAGGGGGATGGTTATTTTAAGCCGAAACCCTCCTTCGGGGGGCAAAGACACCTCCAGTGTTCCCCCCACCGATTCAAGCCGTTCCTCCATACCCGCGAGGCCTATTCCCTTTACGACATTTGACGCTCCTATGCCGTTGTCGGTTACGGTCATGGTAAATTGCCGGGGAAATTCCCAAAATTGAATAAAAATACGGCTTGCTTTGCCGTGCCGTATTGAGTTGGTAAACGCTTCCTGAATAATCCGTGTAAGCACCTTGTTTATGGCCGGTCCGTAATCAAACTTCATATTTCCCCATTCAATATTGACGGTAATTCCGGTAACCTCTTCAAATATCTCTTTTAACTGGTATATGGTTTCAATGCTCTGATGATAGGGTTCCTGTATTTTGCGGATCAAATGTAAGGTTTCCCGGGTATCGTTAAGGCCCCTGGAAGCCAGATTGCGTATCTGATGGAATATTTCCTGGGAGTTGGCCGCTTCAATGGTACCGCGGCTTACCGCCGCGTCGGCCACCAGAATAATATTGCTGAATGCGTATCCGCAGCTGTCATGAAGATCCCGGGTAAAACGCAGCCTGTCCTGTTTTACCGCTTCCTCTCCCCGCTGTTTTGTCAGCATTTGAAGCCGGTGGTTAAAAAGCAGAAGTTTGGTACTTACAAAATTAAGGTGTTTAATGGTTTCCTTGTCATGGAGGTATTTATCCATAAAAAAACGCAGTGAGGCCATAAGCAGCGCCGAAAGGCATAAAAAAAACATCAGGGTATAGGTTTCTGAAAAAGCGGGGCTGGCAAATTCCGAGCCTCCCAGTGATAAACCCATAAAATGGGGATGGTTTATGAATACCGAAAAAAGCAAAATGCAGCCTATTGACAATATAAAATTTTTGGGCGGCGGAAACATAAGGGATACCACAATAATATAGGCAAGATAAATAAAAAAATTGATGGTAAATAAATCCTCCAATATATAGGTGCCAAGGATCGCCGAGGCAAATCCGGCGGTAAGGCATACACAACGCAGAGAAGTACCGGAGAAAAAAATATACCCAAATAACGCAAGGCCGTATATTATAAGGGATATATAAAAATTCCGCAGAAAAATAAGGCGGTTAATGGTTTCATTTTCATTTACCAAAATGGGAATTTCAGCGTCATGGGTATTATATTTCAGGGTAAACAAAATAACGGCATTTAGAAGCAGTACCGTTATGATAAAAACCGGTATGGTTTTATGGAACAAGCGCGAGATTTTCATGCCCTATCCCGGAAAACAAAGTTCAGCGGTACCGGTGGGACGAATTCTCAACTCTGTTACCGCGCCGCTTTTGAACACGGTTTCCATCATTTCCCTATAGGCCTCCATCTGATCCTTTAACAGGTAGACCTGAATTGTTCCCGCAAACCCTCCGCCGTGGACGCGGCAGGCGCCGGGCATTTTGTTTTCCCCTTTCGGCAGGGAATGAAAAAATTCCCTGGTCAAGGCCAGGGCCAAAGGAATGCCCTGTTCCGCCGGATTTTTCGGTGAATAGACATTTTGAAGCAGTTCCCAGGAGGAGTCCCCCGATTCATGTACCAGCTTTAGATAATCCTGAAAAAAAGACTCCCCGCCGTGATTTTTTATCTTTTCCAGGGCCGCTTTCATGGCATCAACCCGGTTGTTTTCATTGAAAAAATGCAGGGCCCGGAGCAGCGCCCGGTCCCCCGCCGCCTCCCGGAGCCGCGCGGCATTCTTCAGTATCTGTTCGGCGCGGATTTCGCTGAGGGTGTTTTTTCCGAAAAAACGGGCCGCCGCTTTCATCTCCCGGGGGATCGCCGCATAGTCGGGGGTTAAATCGGCGTGGCTTCCCCGGGTATTGACCACGCAAAGACTGTAGCCCAGGGCCTCAGGATCAAAAGGCATGGGGCTTGCCTGGGGGTTTTGGGGGTCCTTAAAATCTATGGCTATTACGCCGCCTGAGGCGCAGGCCGCCTGATCCATAAGCCCCGAAGGTTTGCCAAAATAGTTGTTTTCCGCCTTTTGACCGAATACCGCCAGTTCCAGGGGGGTGAATTTTCCGCCGCCATAGAGCTGATTAAAAATACAGCCGAAGAGGACTTCCACCGCGGCGGAGGAAGAGAGGCCCGAGCCGGGCAGTACCGTAGAATCCGCGTTTGCGGTGAAACCCCCAATGGTAATACCCCGGCCTGCAAATTCAGCGGCAATGCCCCGAACCAGCGCTTCGGTGGTTCCCTTTTCTTTTTCCCGGGGGGCAAGGTCAAGGGCCGGGGCCTTTTCTCCGGCGCCTCCGAGATCTACCTCAACATCGGGGAATCCGGTTGAACGGAAAAGCACCTTGTTGTCCTGCCGGGGGGAAACAGCGGCCGCCGCGTCCAGATGAATGGATGCGGCCAATACTTTGCCGTGGTTATGATCCGTATGGTTGCCCCCAAGTTCCGTCCGCCCCGCCGCGGTAAATACCCGGACATCTTTTTCATCTGCCGGCGGCAGTCCGGTTAATCCCCTGACAAGCTTGCTATAACGGTTCCGCGCTTCATTGATCCCCTCCGGTCCGTATAAACCGGCAAAAATGGCGGAATTCTCCGGGCGGGACATATTTTTTAACAATGTTTCTCCGGTCATTAAAATCTCCTCTCAAGCTATTATATACCGTTCCGGTAAATTTGACATGATTATTTTGCGGCCTGTGTTTATGGGTTTACTTGACCGATCCCAGAATACCCGCGACGAACCGTTTCTGCTGGGAAAAGAAAAGAATTACCGCCGGCATGGTGCAGATGGTAACCGCCAGCATCAATACTCCATAGTCGGTAGTGTACCCCGCCGTAAGGGAGGTGATAAGGAGGGGCATGGTCTGGCTTTGCTGGCTCTGCATGATGATAAGGGGCCAGAGGTAATTGTTCCAGTTGTTCATAAAAGTTACAATTCCGGCGGCAGCGAAAGTCGGGGCCATTACCGGCATATATATCCTGATATATATGCCGAATTCATTCATCCCGTCAACCCGGGCGGACTGTATAATCTCATAGGGAAAGGACATACTGCTCTGCCGGAAAAAGAAAATAAGAAAAGCCGTGGAAACCGACGGCAAAACGAATCCCAGGGTTGTGTCAAGCAGCCGGGCCTGGCTGAACATCCTGAAAAGGGGGATCATAATTGAGGCAAAGGGGACCATCATGGATAAAAGAAGGATGGATATGAGCCGGTCTTTGTTTTTGTTCCGGTAAACCTGAAAGCCATAACCTGCCATAGAACAGATAAACAGGCTGGCGATAGTACCGGTTACGGTATTTCGCAATGAATTCCAGAAACTGTTCCCCAGGGATACGCTTGCCAGAAGCTGTTTCATATTATTCACCAGATAGCTTCCAAACCCGGTTTTTCCCTTGATAATATCAACGCTTCTGTTGGTAGCCGCCGAGAGCATCCAGTAAAAAGGAAAAACCGAAAAAAGGCAGACAAGGATCAAAAAAACATACATACATATAATGGAAAGGGGGATTCGTTTTTTCATGTCCGGTCTCCTATTTTCATCTGGATAAATGAGAGGAACGAAACTATGATCAGGATTGTATAGGAAACCGCGGCGGCGTATCCAAATTGGGGGTTATATACAAATGAAAGGTTGTAAATGTATTGTGATATGGTGATGGTAGCGTTTCCCGGCCCGCCCCCGGTCAGGTTTTTGACTTCATCAAAGAGCTGAATGGTTCCATTGGTGGACATGATGGTGGTAAGGAGGATTACGGGCCTTAAAAGGGGCAGGGTGATCTTGAAAAACTGCCGGGCCGGGGAAGCGCCGTCAATGCGGGCGGCCTCATAAACCGAGGTATCAATGTTCTGTAAACCGGCAAGATAAAAAATTGTATTGTAACCGGTCCAGCGCCAGGTAATAACCAGTATAATTATAAACTTTGCCCAGACCGGATGGGTCAGCCAGTTGATGGGGCCGGAGATAATGTCCGCTTTGAGCAGCATAACATTGACGATTCCGTCAATGGAAAAAAAGCTTTTAAAAATCATGGCGGAAGAAACCAGGGCTGTGGCGCAGGGCAGAAAAATCAGGGTCCGAAAGAATCCCTTGAACTTCAGCTTTTCGTAATTCAGTATGGAAGCCAGAATCAGGGCCGTAAACAGCATGACCGGAACCTGGATGATCAAATAGATAAAAACATTGGACACGGAATTCAAAAAAATTTCATCCTGGAAAAGGCGGAAATAATTCCATATTCCGGTAAATCGCAGATTATTCCCCAGCCCGGTCTGGAGGGATAAAACAAAAGCGTGAAGCATAGGATAAAAAGATAAAACAAAAATAAGAACAGTTCCGGGGCTTACAAAAAGCCAGCCCCACCGGTTATATTTTTGGGATAATCCCGCCTGGTGCATATCAAACCTTATGGAACCCCTAAAATCTTCAGTTTTTAGAGGGTTTTTACCCGCTGGAGAAAATCATTTTGCCCTCATTCTTTAGGGGACCTCTGAAAACCCAACCGGGGTTTCAGAGGTTCCCGCCATATAACAGACTTGTTCAATAACCCGGTTGGTTATCCGCTAACCCGCGCTTAGCGCCGGGGGCTGTCCAGGAAGTCGGTTACTTCCTGGACAGCCCCCGCATTTGCTCCTGTTTCGTTGAAACAGTGCGCAAATGCCGCACTAAGGAAGCTGTCCGAACAAGTTTTTCAAACTTTTCGGACAGCCCCCGGCAAGTCTTGCGGTTTTTCAGGCTAAAGTCCCGCAAAACCGCGTTTTTACGGGAAGTTGTTCAGAAACTGAAGGTTCTAAACAACTCTGATAAT
>JAIRLQ010000335.1 GCA_031259345.1 Treponema sp. | reverse complement strand
AAATATAGCCTTCGCCGTGACCAAAGCCTTCGGCATCACGGCTTGCATCGCGCAGATGGTTGGGAACTTCCGCGTCTTCTTTGTCAACTGCGGAAAGGGCGTCAAAATAGGCGAGGGTCGTGTTGCTTTTTGGAGCTGTCGCCAGGTAAAGGCAGGCAAGAGAAAGTGCAAAGTTTCCTTCGGGAAAGCCTATACGGTCAAACGCTTCGGCGCAGGCAATTACTTCCCTTATGGCATTGGGGTCCGCAAGCCCGACGTCTTCCATGGCAAGTATAATCATGCGGCGGAAGATAAAAGAAGGATCTTCCCCGGCGCGTACCATTTTGGCAAGCCAGTACAGGGCGGCATCGGGATCGCTCCCACGAACGCTTTTAATAAAGGCGCTTATGGTGTCAAAATGGTAGTCCCCGTCACGGTCGTAAAGAACGGCCCGCTTTTGTATGCTTTCTTCCGCCGCTTCGAACGAGACGTATATTTCGGCTCCGGCTTCCGGCGGCCAGCATGTTACAGCGGTGTTAGACTGCGAAGCCCAGGGGCTGGTTTCTATAGCCAGCTCCAAAGCGTTTAAAAGGCTTCGGGCGTCGCCGCCGGAAACTTCCACCAAATGTTCCAGGGCGCCGGATTCAAATACAATGTTCCACTTGCCATAGCCCCGCTCTTTATCCTGAATGGCCCGTAGGGCGGTTTTTAATAAAGCCTCATAAGTTAGAGCTTTTAACTGAAAAATACGGCTTCGGCTTACCAGCGCCCGGTTTACTTCAAAAAAAGGATTTTCCGTGGTGGCCCCGACAAGGATAACGGTGCCATTTTCTACCCAGGGGAGCAGAGCGTCCTGCTGGGCCTTATTCCAGCGGTGCACTTCATCCACAAAAAGAATGGTACGTTTATCATAAAGACGCCGTCTTTCATCAGCCCGGTCTATAACTTCCCGTATGTCTTTAATGCCTGTAAGGACCGCATTAAGACTTTCAAACGTACTGCGGGTGGTATTGGCAATGACACGGGCAAGACTTGTTTTTCCCGTACCCGGCGGGCCGTAAAAAATAACCGATGAAAGCCTGTCCGCCTGAATCGCCCGGCGGAGCAGGCGTCCGGGCCCTACTATATGATCCTGGCCTATTACATCATCCAGAACAAGGGGGCGCATCCTGTCGGCAAGGGGTCTTTGTTCCCCCGCGCCGCCTCCCGCGCCGGCGGATGAAAAAAGATCGTCATCCACAGCCGCCCCGCTTTATCCCCATTAAAGCTTTCCTATTCTTCGGCGTTCCACAGACCGTTTTCCAGGGACTGAAGCCCGGCGTTAACGGTAGACGCCAGAATAAGGGGCTGCCAGCCTGAGGGATTAACGTAGACCGAAGTGTTTTGAGAGTCCCTTGGATATGGCTGTACAGCGTCAGAGACCTGCATAATGGAAACCACCGAATATTTGTAAAGGCTTGCTTCGTATTTGCTCCTGTCGCTCCGGGCAATGCTTGAATAGGCGGGAGACGCCAGGCTTCCCGGCTCAACCGGGCTTGCGCCGTCCAGGGGAATTCCCGATGAGTCAACATTGATCTCCCTATAACCCTTGTTGTAGGTGCCGCTGCTCTGTACGCCCAAAAGGATCAGGGCGGGAACCCAGGTTGCGCTGCCATCGTCATATCTTTTCCACAGGGTCATAGCTCCGGAAAAATACGGCCCGCCCTGGGATTTGACTTTAAACCTTGCGTTTGCGTTATCGTACCACAGTATGTAGCCGTTACTGGTAACTGCCACAATGGAGTCGGCGCCTATACCGGTATTCATGATACCCCTTACCTTGGGCGTTGTTATTGGATTGTCATCTTTGTCCACAACAGCTTCCGCCGCAGGGCTTCCATCGTCGCCGGCTGATCCGGGCATAGGGGGATTAGAGCTAAAATCGAATTTAAATATCCCCTTCCCCAAAGTTGCGATATAAATATTTCCCGCGCCGTCAACTGCCGCGCCGGTGAGCATACTTGTATTCTCCATCAGCAGGGTCCATGAAGTGGCTGTATCGGCGGCATAATAAACAGACCATGTTTTATTGTCCGCGCTGGTAGACACGCCCGCAAAAACTTTATCGCCCGCGGTATAAATGGTCTGAATCCTGGAAAGCCCGTATGTGATGTTTATTGTGTTTTCGGTGTTTTCGGTGTTTTCGGATGTATCAATTTTCCATAATGTGCCGCTTACGGGGTTTCCGGCAAGGACATAGAGACAGTCCGTTGTTGACCCAAGGCTGATGACGGCGCCCCCCGGTGATGGCCGGGTAAGCCAGCCTATGGTAGCATCGCCCATGTCTCCGTAACAATGAAGCTTGCTCGAGCCCCTGCCGGCAGTCCAAACCTTATTATTAAACTCTACAAGGCCCACAGGCGAACCTTCGATGCGGGGATCTTTGGGTTCGGGTTCAACAGAAATGTCCGCAAAAATGGAATCCTGGTTACAGGAAACCGCTAACGCTGTAAGAAACAGTATACATGTTAAAGTAAAAAACCGTAAAAAGGGGTTTCCGTTTTGGGAACAACTCAATATATGTTTGTTTTTCATGCTGCGTACCCCTTGCTAAAAATGATACCGGGCGGAAAGGGTAATTTCCAGAAAATTCCCCAGGATATTTTTGCCGTTTTTAGGCCATTCAGGGACCATCCACCAGTTTAGGTTAAGGCCGAACGACCAGTCGGAATTAAAGCGGAAAAATCCGGCTGCCCCCGGTTTTATAATAAGCCCAAAATAGCCTTTATCAAGGTATTTTTGGGGAGCCCCCCCAACCATCAGGGTTAAGGGAAATTCAAAGCGTTTAAGAATAAACTGATACCCTACCCGTATACCAAAAGGTACAATATAGAGCATGTTCTCACCCCGGGTTCCGGCAAACATGCCCCCCAGCTCAGCGCCCAAAAAGAAGCGGGGCCCCAAAAAATAATTGAACGCCAAACTTCCCATTCCGCCCAGTTTTATATTATGGGGATTATCTTCCATGGCGTCCCCGGCAAAAACCGTAGGAATTAGAATACCCAAAGAGATATTAAAAGTTTTGTCCCCCCGGGCATATAGGTCCGGAACAATATAATCATCCCAACCGCTTCCGATGGGAGGGCTTTCCGGCGTATCATTTTCCCCGTCGTCTTCCTGGGCTGTCAAAGGCAGCGCCAGGCATACCGCGATAAGTATCAAAAAAAGGAACCTGGTCCTTTTCATACAAGTAACTCCTGTTTAAGTTTTAAACTGATGAGCCTTGAGGCTGCCCGAAAATGAACCGGCTTCCCGGACAGCCCCTGGACTCTGATTTTTGAGCTTGTTCCAAAACGCGAACCTGAGGTTCGATGTTAGTTTTGGAACAGCCTTTTTTACTATACCTGAAAGTACGGGCTAAGGCAATGCGGCGAAAGCTTTCCGAAGCCCGGCAAGGGAAGTAAAAGGATCTTCCACCAACACACGCTTACCCCCCATAAGCTCCGCTATGCCTATTTCGTTGGGATATCGGGGTATAACATGCTGGTGTATATGCTCTATGGAAGCCCCGGCCGCAAAGCCCATATTAAACCCTATGTTGTAGGCTTTTGGTTTATAAAGCCCGTCCAGGGCATTAAGGGCCTTGTCCAGGGCATCATTAAGGGCTTTTCGCTCAGTGCTTTCCAGTTCCCGTATATCCTTAACATGGCGCAGGGGGAAGATCATTAAATGCCCGGGATTATAGGGATAAAGATTTAGGGAAATACCAACAAGATTGTTTTGGTATACCAATAGATTTTCTACATCCGGGCTTTTGTCCCGTATCAGGCAGAGTACGCAGCCTTCACTCTTTTTTTCCTGTACATAATGCAATTTTTTAAAGTTAAAAAAATGTCCCATACAAAACCTCTAGGGGCCGGGTTTATCGAAAACCTGGTCAGAGTTCTTTTCCAGGGCAAGGTACTGCAAAAGAACCGGATATTTTGTCAGCAATTCGCCGTATTTAAAAAGTTCATCCATGCGCAGTTTAGAGGCAACTTTTGCCTCCGCGTCCCCGGCAAGATCTTCCTTTAAAATGGATTCCTGGCGGGCAAGGTATTCCTCGTAAAGAGAGCGCAGGGAACGGTACAGGCGGTAATCGGGAAATTTAACAGCCCGCAAAATACAGTTAAAATTTTCTACTTCCGGGAAGGCAGTTTCCGCCGCGCTGTTTAAATCCGGAAGGGGGAGGCTTGTCAAAAGTTTTTCCATTTTGGCTTCATCAGAGCCATAATCGCTAAGCTTGGCAAGAATAAAAGATTCAAGACGTTTCGCAAGCGTTTCTTCGTATGAAGAAAGGTCGTTTTCGCCGGCCCAGTTTTCTTTTTCCGCAAGAGAGGGCAGGGCATCGGGTTTTATGCTAAAAGAAAATTCCCCCAAAAGCTCCCAGGAAAAATCGGTCGGGGCCTGGGCGATGGAAGCATAGACATCCCCGGAAGGAAGGCTCCCGGAACTGTGTAAATCCGCCTTCATCCGCCTGGGGGACAGGGTAAGAATTTTTACATTGCCGGGAATAAGTTTATACCAGACCCAGCGTATTTCGCCGCCTTTTATAAAGCGAAGATCCGTACCATGAGTTTTTGAACGCATGACGCCGTATGTCCCCGGAGGTACCCCGGCCTGAGCCCAGCCCAGGTAAAAACCGGCGCCCGCCAAAATAATTAAAACAAAAAGAAAAATCAAAAACTTTTTCAGTTAAGTACCCCTTCTTTGTATTTATATTATATGATAGTCTAATCGGGCCGAAATCGCAAGTTATCATCTGCGGTAAAGGCAAGGGATAGACAGAAAGTACCGGGCCCGGGTTTCGGGCTTTCCGGAAAACACAAAAGAGGTTCGCTTAATTGGCCGTAGCGCTTTTAGTTAAAAAATATTTTCCTCTTTTGGTAAAGCGTCTGGCTTTTTTTCTGTTTTTTCTGTGTCTTTTTGTTGTTGCGCTTTATGGAATAGGGGTGGTTCAGGGTTTTATGGACGATACCCAGCTTATGCTTTTGGGCTTTAGCCGGTACCTGGGCCTTGCCCTTTTTGCCTCGGGGCTTCTCGGTTTTGTCATGAAAAGTATTCTTTTTTTCCAAAACAAAAAAGCCCGCCTCGCCCTTGGCGCGGGGGCCTACCTTTTTGCGGGCCTTCTGGGCTTTGCTGCCGCGATGGTTTCTATCTTTATTATCGCCGCTTCCCATGGCAATTATGGATAGCAGCCTGCCGGATGCCGCCTGTGTTGTGTGTAATCAGTAATGCAATAAACGCTGTAGATAACTCTGCGTCCACGGGCGGGGGCAATCTCCTACGCAAAAACTATGGAGGAGTCCGCTTACGAGCCCCGCCC
>JAIRLQ010000331.1 GCA_031259345.1 Treponema sp. | reverse complement strand
AAATAATTATGTCACAATTGTCTAGGTGAACAATGCTCAATGACACCATTAAACGTCGCCAAAAAATATTCCGAAGAATTGGACAAAACATCTTGACAACACGTATCGGATATTATATTTTTCATCATGTTGTCTATAACATGAAAGAAATATTTGTTCAGGGCCGTAATTTAACCGAAGCCTACCACAGGGCGCTTTTTGAATTGGAAACCAACGGGCATATTCTGGATTGTTCCGACTGGAATCAGAAACAAAAAGAATGCGCCATGACTGTCCATATCGAAGATCCCCTGGCGGAGCCCATGATTAGTAAATTGATAATAGGCGGGGCTTACGATCTTCAGCGTTATGTGATGGAACTTGTAGACGGCATCCTTGATTTTAAAATCGGCGCGGGCTGGGATTACACCTACCACGCCCGGTTCGAAAAGTACCTTCCATTTGTTATAAACGAATTAAAGCGCAACAGGGACAGCAGGCGGGCGGTTGTTTCCATTCGGGACAATGAAATCGACAGCCGCAACAAAGACGCCGCCTGCATGCAGTCTATACAATACTTTATCCGCGATACTAAACTGGACACTATGATCCTCTTCCGTTCCAACGATCTGCCCGAAGCGTTTTTCTTTAACGCCTTTGGCCTTATTAAGCTGCAGGAAAAAATCGCGGACAGCCTGGGCGTCGGGGTGGGGACATACACCCACCGTTCCAATTCCATGCACTGTTACGAAAAAGATTTTAAGATGCTGTCAAATTATGTTAAGGCCATTAACAAAAAGCCGCCGGACGAGCTGACCTATAATTATTCCGGCGACTGGGACGAATTAATGGCCGCGGAAATCCCGAATATTTTAAAGCTTGTTAAGGATTTACGGTAGGTTTTATTTTTGTTTGCCTGTATCAAGCTTTTCTTCAAAGCGGGCCAATGCCTTGCCTTTTAAAATGCCTTCGCCTTCTCCGCCCGAAAGGCGGCGTTTTAGCTCGGCTAATTCTTCCTTTGAAAAATTGACGCCTCCCAAAATGTGCCGCTCAAAGGACTCGCAGCAGCGGGGAGCGACTTTTTTGGTAATTTCAAACAGGACTGCGGCATATACCCGTATTTCTTTTTGCGCGTGGGCCTCAAGGCGGAGGCTTAAAAAATGAAAAAGGTTATGCAAGTCAATCTGCCAGTACCATTCGGTGTAAAGCGAAAGGGGGAGGTTAATGCGCGCCAATTCCCGGGCAATGCCGCTTTCGGCAATTTGTGAATATTCCGCATACGCATTGCTTTGACCTTGGGTAAAAGCGGCAATAATTTTGGCGGCCGTTTCTCCGTCCACAGGCTCGCTTGAGCGGCCCTGTTTATTATCGCTGCTTTGGAGGGCAATATCTTCGGGCCGGGGAACATAGAACTCGTTTTTCATAAGCGAATAACGGCCCGAGATTTCGTTGAGCCGTGCGCTGCGGTGGCGTACCCACTGGCGGGCCACAAACACGGGAAGCTTTATGTGGAAACTTAGCACCACCTGCTCAAAAGGGCTTGTGTGGCGGTTCCGTAAAAGATAGTCGATGAGCCCCGCGTCTTCGCGGTAACTTTTGGTACCCGGCCCGTAAGAAACCCGCGCGGCTTCCACCACCCGTTCATCTCCGCCCAGGTAATCAAGCAGCCGGACAAAACCCTTGTCCAGGACCGGAAATTTTTTGTCTAAAAGCGCCTCCGCTTCGGGAATGATGCAATGAGCCATACTGTTTACTCGATAATGGTAATATTCCGCAAAACCCGCCGGATTCCGGCGCTTTCGCCATTGGCCAAAGTAAGCTCCCGGTATTCGGCGGTCCCTTTAACGGTAATTAGCCGCTGTTCCCTGCCCGAAAGTTTTTGGCGGTCTTCGCCTTCGATGTACCAGTCCCGATCTTTGTCATCGGTTATTACTGTATTTGGAAAAAGCGCCGTTCCCAAAACCCTTACCCGTCCTGACACGGTGATCCTGCCCCGGGGAAAATCCCCCTGCCCCATTGATACCGCGCTTCCCGAAACCGCAAAGAAAAGGCCCAGGACACAAAGAACAAGAACCCCCCGCTTTGTAACAGTATGCGTATACATGCCGGCCTCTACCCGCGATCCCTTGACGGAACCGGAGGCCTATTCCTGTCAAAGAAGTACCGGGCGCCATCCCATTCGTAAGGCTCGGGCGGAACATAGTCCTCCCCGCCCAAAAGCTTTGCCCCGGAATCCTTTTGTTCGGCCTTTAGCGAAAAAGACGGAAGCTCAATATTGGTTACATAGCCGGCTTCAAAATCGGCGTCGTCTGTAAGCTCCGATTTGGTATTGCTGTTGAACGTTAAGAGATAGTACTCTTCGTTCCTGTTTCCCGTATTTACCGTAAAAGGCATTTCGGTTGTTACCGTTCCGTTTGACGGGGAACGCTTAATCCCCGCGTATTTTATATTGCCGCCGTAAGCGCCGGAAGGAATGGAAGATAAAGTTTTTGAAAGGACGCTGAATACGCCTTCTCCGGGGGCCAACTGTAACGTATTCCCTTTCACGGCTCCCGCACCAAGCGCAGGGGCTTTCAGGTTTCGGTATGCGTCTTCGTTATTATAACCGTAAGGCCCTGTTGGGTTAACGATAAAAGTAGCGGCAAGCCAGGTTCTAAGGAGAACCTCCCACTGGGAAAAGTCGAGGCCTAAAGAACCCATTCTCTTATTGGCCGCCTCGCTGACCGCCCGGTAATCGGTATAGTCGGGATGGCTTATAATATCTTTATAAATCCCCGTGCCGTTGTTTGAGTGGATCCTGAGCCATTGAAAGAAAAGGTAGACTGTTGAGTAATTGGCCAGAGGATCATTCCAGTCATCGTACCAGACAAAGAAATTATTTCCCTTTAAAATGCTTTGGCTGTTATTGTTGAAATACTTAATCCTGTCCTGCTGGACGCCGCCGTAGATAAACTCGGCGCCGCTGGCAAGCCCTTCGTCTACCCACACGTCCATACTACGGTTGAGCTTTCCGGCTCCGTGGTGCAGGGAATAATTAATCAGATGCTGAAATTCATGAGCCGCGGTACTGTAGATTTGTGCCCGGCCTTCGGCAGTTTTAAAATTCGCGGGCCAGGTATCAATGTAGAGCATATCCGCCTTGTTGGAGTAGCTGGTTTGCAGCATATCATTGGAATGAAAAAACCCCGCTACATAGGAGCTTCCCACGCTTCCATCATAACCATCCTGAACATCCAGGAGTAAAAGAATTACTTTGCCGTTACCGTCCACATCCGTGGGATCGCCAAACGCGTCTTTTATTTTTGTATAAATATTGTCGTCAAATTCCTTTGCCATTGTTTCCGCAATACCGGTTGCGTCTGATTCAGAAATCCCCGGCGCATCGGTATATTCGGGCATTTCACCATATACTATACAGTGGGTTCCGGTTTTTAAGCGTTTGGTCCAGGTTTTATAAAAGCCCCCTTCAGTCCTTAAATCTGCGGCCCAGAAAGGAACGTCATAGTCGGGCGAGGGAGTGCGGCATCGTACCGCCGCTGACTTGGTTTTGTCCCGGACGGCTACTTTATAATAGTAGATCTTATTGCCTGCCAGGTTTCTATCCAGAAAGGAGGTGGTTTTCGCGCTTCCAATCTCGGCATAGTCTCCCGCAAGGCTGCCGGACCGGTACAATACGTATTCCGCGGCGCCCGAAACGGCCCCCCAGGTTAACCTAACCGAATCCTGGGATTCCGCATAGGCGATGAGCTCTTTGGGTGCTGAAGGGGACGAATTTTCTATAACCATAGAGCAGGAGCTAAAGGCCAAAACAATAAGGATCGCCAGGGAAAGAAAGCCGTATTTGGATTTAGTCATTCTTAAAGTATAAAGCATACGGCCTGAATCATCAAGCTTCCCCGTATATGCCCCAGGGCAAACGCATTTACTTTTCATCGAAGAAAAAAAGAAGAATTCTAACCACGGAGAACACGGAGTAAGAGAAGAAAAGCATGTTTTTGGGCTTCTCCGTACTCTTCCTCTGTGATCTCTGTGGTTATGTTTCCTCAAACTGA
>JAIRLQ010000267.1 GCA_031259345.1 Treponema sp. | reverse complement strand
GGTTCTGCCGGACGGCGAAAGCGGGGAACTGGTATTCACTACCCTTACCAAAGAAGGCACGCCCATGATCCGGTACCGTACCAGGGATATTACCTACCTTATGCGGGAACCTTGTTCCTGCGGCCGTACCACAGTACGCATGGCCAGGGTATTCGGACGTACCGACGACATGCTTATCATCCGGGGGGTCAACGTGTTCCCCAGCCAGATAGAGCAGGCCCTTATAGACATCGAAGGCACCGAACCGCAGTATCTTATCGTGGTAAACCGGGGTGAAAGCCACCTGGACAATGTGGAGCTTCAGGTTGAAGTTAAAAAGGAACTCTTTACCGACGAAACCCGGGGGCTCGAAGCCCTGCGGGCAAAAATCGAAGAGGTAATGAGGTCCAAACTTCAGATCGGCCTTAAGGTAAAGCTGGTGGAGCCCAAAACTATCGAAAGATCCATCGGAAAAGCAAAAAGAGTTATCGACAACCGCAAATTATAGGTTATAATAGAATTATTCAGAAACTTTAGTTTCTGAATAGCAACCGTTAAAAACAGCAAAATGCAAAGCATTTTGCAAGGGCTGTTCAATAACCAACCGGGTTATTGAACAGTCTAATTAAGGAGAAAGGGGAGACCTATGGCAATAAAACAAATATCGGTTTTTCTTGAAAATACTATCGGGCGGCTTGGGGAAGTGACCAAGCCTTTAGCCAAAGCCAACATCAATATCCGGGCGATCTCCATCGCCGATACCGCGGATTTTGGCATTTTGCGGCTTATCGTAGACAAGCATGACGAGGCGATAAAAGCCCTGAATGACGCGGGTTTTACCACCCGGCTTTCGGATGTGCTAGCCGTGGAAGTGGACGATACCCCCGGCGGGCTTGCCCATGTAATGGAAATCTTCCAGAATCACAAGATAAACATTGAGTATCTTTACGCGTCTCTGGAAGGCAATCTCGGAAAAGCGGTGGTAATCTTTAAACTGGGAGATTACAACAAGGGCCTGGAGATAGTCAAACAAAACAATCTTAAAACCCTGGAAGCTTTTTAGAGAATGAAAATCCTCATGGCCTCCAGCGAGGCGGTTCCGTTTGCCAAAACCGGCGGTCTGGCCGATATGGTCTCCAGTCTTTCCAGGGCTTTAGCCGCTCTGGGGCACGAGGTCTGTATCGCCCTTCCCCGTTATTACGGAATTGACAAAAGCCGCCTTAAAGCGCTGGAAGGGGCCATGGGGGTTCCTATGGGGGGAGGTGAAGAATGGTGCGCGGTACTGGAATCCGTTCTTCCCGGCCCCAACGGTAAACAAAACAAAAACAATGTCCGGGTTTTTTTTATAGACCACGAAAAGTTTTTTGGCAGGGACGGCATTTACGGCACGCCGTCGGAGCCCGATTTTTTGGACAATCCCCGGCGTTTCACGTTCTTTTCACGATCGATTTTTCAGCTTTGCCGGAAAATCGGCTGGTATCCCGACATCATTCACGCCCATGACTGGCCTGCCGCCCTTTCGGCGGTATACCTCAAGTTCAGCGAACGCTTTAATAATTTTGCAAAAACTGTCTCGGCCCTGACCGTTCACAACCTGGGCTACCAGGGCATCTATAGCCGGGATAATTATTACCACACCGGCCTGGGCTGGGATGTCTTTTACCGGGCGGGTTTTGAAGACGGGAACATGATGAACATGCTCAGGGCGGGGATTTATTCGGCGGACACACTCAACACGGTCTCGCCCCATTACGCCGAAGAAACCATGACAGGGGAATACGGCTTCCGTCTTGACGGCGTGCTGCGCTACCGCTCGTCCTCTTACCGGGGCATACTTAACGGCATTGATACGGATACCTGGAACCCCGAAAAGGACAGCTTTATTCCCTGTCCTTACAGCGCTAAAAACATGGAAGGGAAAAGCAAGGCCAAAAAGGCCCTGCAAAAAGAATTCGGCCTGGAGCCCAACGCGGATGTACCGGTCATCGGCCTTATTTCCCGCCTTACAGGGCAGAAGGGCGTGGGTGAACTTTTTGGACCCGCCTACGGCTCGGCCTACCCTATCTGCCGGGATATGAACATACAGTTTGCCATTTTGGGATCCGGGGAAAGCTGGTGCGAAAACGAACTCCGCAGCCTGTCCATGCGGCTTCCAAATCTTAAAGCCCGGATCGGTTACGACGAAAGGCTGGCGCATCTTATCGAAGCGGGGAGCGATTTCTTCCTTATGCCCAGCCGCTATGAGCCTTCGGGCTTAAACCAGATGTATTCCCTCAGCTACGGAACTATTCCCATTGTGCGGAACACCGGGGGCCTTGTAGATACGGTAGAAAATTTTAACGAGGCCACAGGCACAGGCACGGGTTTTATGTTCAACGACCTTACCCCCGACGCGATTTACAACACCGTTGGCTGGGCTGTGTGGGCCTGGTATAACCGCCGCCCCCAAATCGAGGAGATGCGCAAGCGGGGCATGAAAAAAGATTTTTCCTGGGAAAATTCCGCAAAAAAGTATGTTATTATGTATGAAGAGGCTGTATCAAAAACACAATAGAGTAAGGGCCTGTACCTAAATACTCTAAAACAAAGGGGGGAAATATGATCTGGGACACAGAAGCGGAATGTATGGATGCCGGGGAACGCAAAAAGCTCCAGTCCGAGCGCCTGGTAAAACTGGTGGAACGGATTTACGCCGTTCCGTTTTACAAAAAAAAGATGGATGCCGCAAAACTTAAACCCGGGGACATAAAAAGCATCGACGACATTGTCAAACTACCCTTTACCGACAAAGAGGAGCTTAGAACAACTTACCCCTACGGGGTTCTCTGCGTGCCGGAAAAGGAAATAATCGAGATTCACCAGTCTTCGGGTACCACAGGCACGCCCATTGTTGCCGAATACACCAAAAACGACGTGGAAACCTGGACCGAGGCGGTGGCGCGATCCGTTGCCGGGCACGGCATTACCGAGGACGATATTATTCAGATTTGCCAGGGCTTTGGATTGTTCACAGGCGGCCTGGGCTATTACGCAGGCTACCGGAGGCTTGGCGCGAAAGTTATCCCCATGGGGAGCGGAAATACCCCCCAGCAGCTAAAGATGATTCAGGACTTCCACACCACCGAAATTTGCTGTACCACTACCTACGCCATGCATTTGGCGGAAGCCGCCAAAGATGCCGGCCTTGATCCCCGCAAGTTTAGCGTCCGTCATGCCGACCTGGGCGCCGAGCCCTGGAGTGAAGAACTTCGAAAGGATATCGAAGAGGCCTGGGACATGAAGGCCTACGATGTGTACGGCCTTACGGAAATTACCGGCCCGGGCGTTTCCTTTGAGTGTCTTAACCAGGACGGGCTTCATATTAACGAAGACCTTTTCTATCCGGAAGTGGTAGACCCCGACACAGGCGAAGTCCTGCCTGACGGCAAAACCGGGGAACTTGTCTTTACCACCCTGGTCAAGGAAGGCACCCCCATGCTCCGCTACCGCACCAGGGATCTTACCGGCCTTAGGCATGAGCAATGTTCCTGCGGAAGAACCCTGGTCAAAATGGAACGCACCATGGGCCGTACCGACGACATGCTCATTATCAGGGGGACCAACGTCTACCCCGTCCAGATTGAGCAAATCCTCTTTGCCGCCGACGGGACAGCGCCGCAGTACACCATCACCATCGACCGGGAAAAAACAGCCCTGGACAATGTGGAAATTCAAATTGAGATGAGCGAAGAGTTTTTTAAAAATTCACGCCATAACGCGCAGCATCTTAAAAAGAAACTTGAAGACACTTTAAGGAGCGAGCTTAAAGTCCGCATGAATGTAACCCTTGCGGAACCCAGAACCCTTGAACGCTTTGTAGGCAAAGCCAAGAGGGTTATCGACAAGCGGAAGATTTGATAGAATTGGATCTTAAAGGAGTGATATATGTCAAGCAACGAAACAGCCCAGGATCTTGAGCAGCAAAAACAGTTTGCAGCCCAAGGTGTGCGGGTACTCATCGCCGGTTCCATTCTGATGCTGCTCTTGGGCATCCTCTATGTATGGAGCGTCTTTGTAATTCCCTTTAAAGAACTAACCGGCTGGCGCGAGGAAAGCATCAAGCTTACCTCGTCATTTCTTCTTTCATTTTATGTACTGGGCATTTTGGCAGGCGGAAAGATCCAGGTAAAAAAAGGAACCTCCGTTGTATGCCTGGTAGGCGGCCTTCTTCTGGCCCTGGGGATGCTCATCGCCTCCTTTGTGCCCCCAAGCGCGCCCTGGCTTATTTACAGTTACGGCATTATCGGCGGCTTCGGCGTAGGCATGGGTTACACATCGGTAGTTACCTGCGGGCAAAAATGGTTCCCCAACAAGCGGGGCCTTGCCACAGGGATCAGCGTTTTTACCTTTGGCTTTTCTTCGGTGATTTTTGCGCCCCTGGTAAAGTCTTTGGTAGCCTCATTCGAACTGGTTCCCACGTTCAGGATACTCTGCGTCATCAGCCTGGTAGTAACGCTGGCGGTTTTTAAATTCATCAACCTGCCAAAGAACATGCAGCAAGGAGGAGCCGCGGCAAAGAAGCTTTTGGAAAAAAAGCAGTATACCACCCCCCAAATGCTCCGCAATAAAAACTTTTATATGATTACCCTGTCCCTTATGGCCGGGAACGCGGCGTACTTCATCCTTAACCCCGCCTTTGTTACCTTAATGCGGGACAAAGTAGTAGCCGGGGGCGGCAGCCTTGAAATGGGCGTGCAGCTTGGCGGCCTTATGGTTATGATAGCGGGCATCGCCAATGCCGCAGGAAGGATAGTACTGCCAATTTTGTCGGAACGCATCGGCAGAAAAACCACCGCCTTTATCATTTACGGACTTACCGCAGTCTGCACCCTGGCCATTATTTTTTCGGGCGGCCCGGTGATGATAGCGCTGGTGGCGATTGTCTCCATGTGCTACGGCGCGGCAAGCGGCGTATTCCCGCTGCTTACCACAGACTTCTTTGGCATCGAAAACTTTGGGACCAACTACGGCGCCGTAATGATAGGCTTTGCCGCCTCCGCCCTCCTGTTCCCCTTTGTCTTCGCCCCAATCCAAAGCCTGGAAGCGAAGTTTATAGCCCTTACAATCGTGGCGGCCATAGGCTCGACCATCATACTCTTCGCCAAAGAAGACGCCGCCCCGGCGCAGAAATAATACCCGCGTAAAATGGGGCTGTCCGAAAAGTTTGAAAAAACTTGTTCGGACAGCTTCCTTAGCGCTGCCCGCGCCGCCAAGCGCACAACTAACAGGAAAACGGTTTTTCACCCCCTTACGCAATTCCCGGCCGCGCCCTTCCGATTTTATCAATATTTTATCGCATCATAACAAAACGCTAACACCTAAAGAGTAAAAAGGAGCATCACTATTGCAAGGAGCGTTTGTATGAAAGGTTTGAAGTTAAAAGAAGCGGTAACAGGGGCGCTGGTGTCTCTGGCGATCCTCGCGGGAACGGGCAGCCTCTATGCGGGGGGACAGGGGGAAAAGAGTTCCGCCTCTTCCGCCCCCCGCGGCTCTTCCGTACCCGCGGACTGGCCGCAGGAACTGGTGCTGTGCTATCTCCCCAACGAGGCCAGTGAAGAACTGGCGGAATACCGGAGCGTCCTGCAGGGGGAATTGAGCGCCGTCCTGGGCGTCAAGATACGGGAGATCAACGCGGCGGACTACAACGCCGTGGTGGAAGCCATGCGGACAAAACACGCGGACATCGTGTATTACGGCCCGGTATCCTATGTCCAGGCCACGGAACGGGCCGGGGCGGAAGCGATGGTTACCCCCGCGATCTTTGGCGACAAGAGCCGCGCCGGGTATACCTCCAAAATCATCGTGAAGGCCGGAAGCCCCATCAGAACCCTGCAGGACCTGCGGGGAAAGACGTTTGCCTTTGTGGACCCCGCCT
>JAIRLQ010000517.1 GCA_031259345.1 Treponema sp. | reverse complement strand
AACATCTCCGCCATGGCAAGGATGTTTTCGGGCGGCACGTCAAAGGGCAGGGCGTGGGTGGGGGCGATGATGAGGCCGCCGGAATTACTCAGGGCCTTTACCACCCGGACAATTTCATCCTGCACCTCTGTGGGTTTAAGGCGGGGCAGAACTTGCTGGGTGGAAACCCCGCCCCAGATTGCAAGCCTGTCTCCGTATTTCCGTTTTACCTCATGGATGTCATAGATTTCCGGCTGGAAGGTCTGGTAACAGTCGATACCGATTTCGATTAAATCGCTCAGGATCTCGTTACAGTCCCCGCAGGAATGTTGTATTACATATTTGCCTTTGGATTTGACACGCTGGTAAAGACGGGCCATGCGGGGTTTGATGAAGCGCCGCCAGTTGTCCGGGCCCATGATAAGGCCCCGTTGCTGGCCCCAGTCGTCACCGAAGTAGATACCGTCAAGGTCATCATATTCCAGGGCCACATCCACCAGGCGGAGGAAATAATCGCAGATCCGGTCAAAAAACGCTTCCAGTTCCTCCGGCAGGGCTATCATGTTGATAAGCACATTTTCCATGCCCATAAGGCTCCAGCTTCGTTCAAACATGCAGAAGCCGAAGCCCATAAAGGTAAAGCGATCCTCCTTGGACGCAATGAGTTTTTCAATGTCACGGCGGAGACGTCCAAGGTCGCTCTGCGGAAATTGGTAATCGCAGTTTTCCAGATCCTTTATCTGCGGATCATCAACAACGCCTATATCCTTGTCCGCACCGCTGCGATTCCAGACAACGCCGAACTCATCCTTAAAATGTTCAGGGTTCCCCTCCAGCTCGGCGGGCCAGCCCCAATACTGAGTATAGTGGAGATAACTACCTATTTCGTTTTCTATGTTTGGCCTGCCGGTCGCCTTGATAAGCCTTTCAAGGGATTGGCCGGTAAATTCAATATGATAGGGAATGGGCATGGTTTCTTTGTGGTTTAAGGCCGCAATAACAATGTCTCGTCTGTTCATGCGAATATTATCAGCTTGATTATTATAAATTAAATAGCGTAAAATGTTCATAAAATAGAAAATTCGTTCAATATAAGGTCATATTTTAGAGGCATTGATTATGGACGTAATCTGGAATCAAAACAGGATGATGAACCTGCTTCAGAGTTTTAATACCCTTGTTAAAGTACGGGTTGGTTTTTTCGATCTTGCGGGCAGGGAAATCATGGCGTATCCCCAGGCAAGGACGCCGTACTGCACTTTGATAAGAGCTTCCAAAAAGGGGGACGCGGCGTGCAGAAGGTGCGACAAGGCGGCTTTTTCCAGGGCGGCAAAACACGCCGGCCCCTACATTTACCAATGCCACGCGGGGCTTACGGAAATGATTGCCCCTATTATGACAAGCGCCGACGAGCGGGTAGGCAATCTGATGATAGGCCAGGCCAGGCAGCCGGGCGATAAGGAGCAAATAGAATGGGAAGAAATATACCGTAAGTGTTCCGGCGGAAATTTTTCTTTAAAAGAGCTTAAGTCTGCGTACAGCAAATTGACAGTTCTTAAAATGAACGAGGCCCGCTCCTGCGCCAATATACTTCAAAGCCTGGCAGCTTATGTTTGGCTGGATAACTATATACGCCGCCAGAGCGAGCCGCTTTCTTTAAAGGTAAAATCTTATATTGCCGAAAACCTTAAAAAAAATTTATCCCTTGACGGTATTGCGAAAAAATTTGATGTTGGAAAAACTACCCTTTGTAACGCGGTCAAGGCGGAAATAAACATGACGGTGAACGAGCTTATCAGAGCCCTTAGGGTGGAAAAGGCAAAAGAATTGCTGGAGGAAAATGCCCGGCTTGTTTCGGAAATCGCCGAAGAAGTGGGCATTCCCGACTACAATTACTTTACCAAAGTATTTAAAGAGGAATCGGGCGTTACCCCCTCGGTGTTTCGTAAACTGTGCCAAAAAGAGTATCTTTATACCATAGGAGAGCAAAAGGCATGACGGATCAATTTGGCAGGGTTCTGGATTATCTTAGGATCTCTATAACCGACCGCTGCAATCTTCGCTGCATCTACTGTATGCCTTACGAGGGTGTAGAATGGAAGCCCCACAGTTCCATGTTAACGTTTGAAGAATTACTTAGAATCTGCCGCGTCATGGCAGAGCTGGGAATCCGTAAAATAAAAGTTTCGGGCGGCGAGCCTTTGGTGCGCAAGGGAGCGCCGCTCTTTATTAAAAGCCTTAAAGAGATACCCGGCATAGAGCAGATAACACTAACAAGCAATGGGCTTTTGCTGCCCGGTTTTTTGGATTGCCTTGCGGGGCTTCCATCCGGCGCGGGGCGGTTTTTGGCGGGCATTAACGTAAGCCTTGATACGTTAAGCGGCGATGTTTTTGCGCGCCTTGCCCGGCCGCTTTCCGCGGGCGCTTCTTTGGGGCCGGAAAAAATCCTTGAAGGAATTAAACAGGTTAGGGCTTTACATATTCCCGTAAAAATTAACTGCGTCCCCATGGCCGGCATTAACGAAGAAAGCCTTGAAGATATCGCGTTATTAGCAAAAGATACGGTAGAGGCGGTGCGCTTTATAGAACTAATGCCTTTGGGCTGCGCTTCCGGGCTAAAACCCCTTGCCGCAGGGGAAGCTTCGCCCGGTGGTTTCCTTCGCCCGGCGGGGATTCCCGGCAAAACAGTGCGTTCAATTTTGGAAAAACGTTTTGGCCCATTGGCGCGGACAAACGAAAAACTTGGAAACGGACCGGCGGTTTATTACAGATTAAAAAACTTTCGGGGTGCTCTGGGTTTTATCGACGCCCTGACAGGCGGCTTTTGCGAAAACTGTAACCGCCTGCGCCTTACGCCCGAAGGGCTTTTAAAACCCTGCCTTTCCAGCGATATAGCCGTAGATCTTAATGCCCTTTTAAGGGGGGGCGCTTCCGACGCTGAACTTGCCCTGGTGATCAAAAGCCTTGGGGCGAAGAAGCCGGCTTCCCATAGTTTTTCCGGTATTTATGGCAACAAAATTGAAGAACATGCCCATAAAGATATGTTCCGCATAGGAGGCTAGTGTGGCAAAAGTCCTGGCAGTGTGTATAAGCGCGGAAAAAGGAACGGCAAAAACAAATGCCGGCAAAGCGGAATTTGTTGTGCGGCACGGCATAAAAGGGGACGCCCACGCCGGAGACTGGCACCGGCAGGTGAGTCTTATTTCCCATCAAAAAATCGAAGAGTTTCGCGCCCGGGGCGCCCGGGTGGAAGAGGGCGCTTTTGGTGAAAACCTGATAGTAGACGGCATTGATTTCAAAAGCCTCCCTTTGGGGACTATCCTTGCTTCGGGAGATGTATTACTGGAAATAACCCAGATCGGAAAAGAGTGCCACAGCCATTGCGCCATCTTCAAGAGCATGGGCGATTGTATTATGCCCCGGGAAGGGGCTTTTGCCAGAGTGCTTAAAGGCGGAATTATCAGCGTTGGGGATGAAATGACAGTTTCAAATTGTCAGAGAAGATAAGTCGCCCAAAAAGCTTTTAATAAGTTCAAGTTTTAATGAACGGAGCCTGGTAGAAATTGAAACCTTGTAGATATGGGGGTTTAGAATACGCTTGTAGCTTTGGTCAAGGGATTTGAGGTTTTCAACTGCCCTTAGCTTAATTGTTTTAAGAGAAGGCTCGGGGTATAAAGCTTTTCCTTTTTCAAGGATCTTTTTTAACAGAGCTTCGGCGTTTCCGGCAAGGGTGTGTGAAAAATGCCGGTAGTCTGTTTGGGGATGCCAAAAAGTATAGTCTTTTCCTTTTTCGATAAGATCATTTTTTTCTTTATCGTCCAAAGTCATAATATCGGCTACAAACATATTCTTGTGATCCCGAATACGCCAAACCTGCTTAACCCCGGGGTTTGTGGTTTTTTCCGGGTTGTCGGATAATTTCATGGATGCTTCCAGAATACCGTCTTCGTTTTCACGGGCGGCAAGTTTGTAGACCCCGGTAAAAGCGGCTTCCGGCCGTCCGGTAACCATCTGGGTGCCGACACCCCAGGAATTCACCGGCGCTTTTGCGTCCGTCAGGGCCTGTATGATATATTCATCCAGGTCATTGGAAACGGCAATTGTAGCTTTGGGAAGGCCCGCCTCATCCAGGGCTTTCCGGACTTCTACAGATAAATATTGTATGTCTCCTGAATCAAGGCGTACTCCAAAATTTTTCCCTCTGGCCGCCAGGCGCTTCCCAACCTTGATAGCGTTTACTATTCCGCTCCGTAAAGTATCGTAGGTATCTATAAGAAACACCGAATTATCAGGGTAAAGGTCGGCATAAGCCTGAAACGCCGCTTCCTCGCCGGAAAAAGCCATCACCCAGGAATGAGCCATGGTTCCCATAACAGGGATTCCGAATTTTTTGCCTGCCAGCACATTTGATGTTCCCGCGGCCCCTCCGATATAAGCGGCCCTGGAAGCGGAAAGGGCGCCGTCAAAACCCTGCGCCCGCCTCAAACCGAACTCCATTAGCTGGCCCATTCCCGAAGCAAGATAGACCCTTGCGGTTTTTGTCGCTACCAGGCTTTGAAAGTTAATAATATTCAAAACCAGGCCTTCGATGATCTGGCATTCAATAAGGCTGCCGTCAATGCGCAGTATGGGTTCCTGGGGGAAGATGACGATTCCTTCGTCAACAGCCCAAAGGGATCCGCCAAAGCGGAAACTCCGCAGATACTCAAGAAAATCCATCTCAAAAAGCCCCAGGCTTTTAAGATATTCAAGGTCTTCAGCGCTAAAAGCAAATGACGAAAGCTCGTTTACCAGAGTTCCAAGACCTGCAAAAATGGAAAAACCCCCGCCGAAAGGCTGGCGGCGAAAAATCACTTCAAATACGGCCCTTTGATTCATACCCCGTTTCCAGTAACCCTGGGCCATGGTAAGGGAATAAAAATCCGTAAATAAGGCGGAGTTTTTCATAAAAGATCCTCCGTATTTACCAGGATTACGCCGGAGTTTTCCATACATTTATACGCTTCCGCTATGGAGCCGGAAGGGAAATCAATGCCTCTGACCGCATCTTTTATTACCATAGTTTTAAAGCCCGCCCTTGCCGCGTCCAGGGCGCTGTAAAGCACGCAGTAATCCAGAGCCAAACCGCCCATTACTACGGTATCAATCGAAAGGCCCTTTAAAAACCCCGCAAGGCCGGTGGGAGTTTTTTTGTCATTTTCAAAAAACGCCGAATAAGAATCCAGATTTATGCGAAAGCCTTTGCGTATTATTAAAGAGACAGGATTCAGATCGAGGTTTTTATGAAAGGCCGCCCCGTAGCTTCCCTGTACGCAGTGATCGGCCCAAAGCGCCTGGCCGCCTTCAAGAATGTCGCCGCTTTTTTTCCCGGGATGGGAAGAAGCAAACGAATAATGCCCTTTGGGGTGCCAGTCGGCGCTGGCAATAACCGGGCTTCCCTTATCCGAAAAAAAACGGGCAATTTTATTAAGCGGCGCTATAACATCGTCCCGCGTTCCACCGCAAGGGCGCCTCCGGGACAAAAATCATTCTGCACATCAATTTCGACAAGGGCGCAGGAAGAAAAATCAAGCAGCATGAAAACTCCTTTCTAAAGGCTTTCCCGAAACTAACCGGGGTTTGGGAATGGCCCTATAAGATACTATAGTATATCCAAGCCCCTACCAGGACAAGAGGACGGAGGAAGAGCCGGGGCAACCGCATACAGAACCCCGTTGCTGGTGTATCAGTTCATGTACTTGACTATGTTGCGCTAACTCAGGACAAGCCGCTTAACGGTGTCTACCTAATAGGCTAAAGTCCAAGCTGTCGAATAGCCTCGCTATCAAGGCCGGTGATTTTTTGGATTATCTCTACCGGTAAGCCTTCCGCCAGAGCGTTTTGGGCAACCTCTCTTTGTTTCCTTTCTTCGCCCTTTTCAAGGCCTTCTTCAAGACCTTCCTCGCGGCCTTCCTCACGGCCTTCCTCACGGCCTTCCTCACGGCCTTCCTCGCGTTCAACTACCAATGCGTCTTCCAGCTTCCATTCATCGAACAGCATATTTACCACCTCTGATCCATTTGTTTCTAAAAAAGGTTTCAATATATTATGCGCGATACACCACCGTACCGCCTTGGCCATCGCTTCCTT
>JAIRLQ010000221.1 GCA_031259345.1 Treponema sp. | reverse complement strand
TATCAGGGGGTAGGTGGAAACCAGGATCTGCCCCTTAAAGCTGGGGTCCGTCAGGGCCTGGGGATAGCCGGTCATGCCGGTGGTAAACACCACTTCCCCTGCCTGGGAGCGGGCCCTGTCAAAGGAGCGGCCGGCGTACTCCGATCCGTCTTCCAGTACCAGCTTTGCCTGTCTGTGCTGCTTTGCCACGACAACCTCTTGTGTTCTGTCCTGGCCGGATAGTGTTTTGGGTTGGAACACCACCTTATCCTAACCCCGGGACGAAAAAACCGCAAAGGAGCTTGAAATGAGGAATCGTTTCCGTCAATTTTCACATTTTTCTACCCGGAACAGGTCCAGAAAAGGCCGATTTGCGGATTTTTGTTCCTAAATTTTGTCCCCTGGTTCATGTCCCCTGGTTCGCATGGTAAAAAATCGCCTGAAAAGGCAATTTTTACCTTGCAGACCAATGTCAACAGGTTATCTTTGGGCCCGGCTATGCCATTTGGCCAGTGCAACAGGGTTGCTGGACCAGTAGGCCAACTGCGCGGCCCTACGATGCAACCATACTGTTATAATAAATAACCAAACGGTTACTTTTTTTTGAAAAATAAAAAAAACTCTTGACAGTTTCCCAGGAGTCGCTGTACTATGATTTTTAAGGATGGGGTGCAATGGCTTTTGTTAAGTCCGGTTTCTTGCGGGAAATAAAAAAGAACAAGGTCAAATACATTATGATCCTTCCCGGCCTGGCCCTCTTTTTGGTATTCAGCTATGTACCGATGATCGGGATTATAATGGCCTTCCAGAACTTCAATCCCGCCAGGGGCCTTTTTAACAGTCCCTGGGTGGGGCTGAAGCATTTTATCTCTTTTTTCAACTCCCCCGATGCATTCAAAATAATCAGAAACACCATCCTCCTCAATGTCTACGGCATCGTCTTTGGCTTTCCTTTCCCGATAATCTTCGCTCTGGCCCTGAACGAACTAAAAAGCGGCGGCCTAAAACGCGTTATTCAGACTATAAGCTGCCTTCCCAATTTCCTTTCAAATGTAATCATCGTAGGAATAGTGGTTCTTTTCCTTTCTCCCGAAAGGGGCCTTTTGAATATGGTTTTAAGCGCATTGGGTTTTGAAAAGATATATTTTCTTATTGAACCGGCCTATTTCAGGGGCATCTATACCATCGTAAATATTTGGCGGGGCTTTGGGTGGGGGGCCATCATATACCTGGCGGCAATCGTGGGAATCGGCCCCGAACTCTACGAATCGGCGATTTTGGACGGCGCTTCCCGGTTTCAGCGCATCATCTATATCACCCTTCCCAGCATCAAATCCACGATTGTTATCTCTCTCATCCTTTCCCTGGCGGGTATCCTGGGCAGCAATTTTGAAATGGTGTATTTGCTCTACAATCCCCTTACCTATGAGGTGTCGGACGTCATCAGCACCTATGTTTACCGCAGGGGCATCGCGGGCGCACGGGGAATTCCCGAATACAGTTTCGGCGCGGCAGTCGGACTTTTTAATTCCGTCGTCGGCTTTATTTTGGTTATCATTTCAAACCGTCTGTCACGGAAGGTCTTGGGAACCAGTATTTATTGAGAGGGGAAAATGACAAAGAAACGTAAAATGAACAGGCTGGTTCCGGGGGACTATATAAACGCCGTTATACTTATCTTTCTTGGGTTTATCGCGGTCTACCCTTTTCTCTATGTGCTGGCATTGTCGTTGAGTGATTACGGAAGCGTGGTCAGCGGGAAGGTCTTTCTCTTTCCCCGGGGTCTTAACTTTGAAGCCTATAAAATGATTCTGGGCGACAGGAGGGTAACATGGGGATTTATGAATTCCATACTTTACACGGTTTCCGGCACTTCAATCAGTGTTTTTTTGACGATGCTTACGGCCTATCCCCTGGCGGATCAAAAGCTCAAGTACCGGAGAATTCTCATGCGGGTTTTTATCGGCGCAATGCTTTTTTCTGGAGGGCTTATTCCCTTTTATATTCTGATACGGACACTCCGTTGGATCGATAAAATCTGGGCGCTTATCATTCCCGGCGCCGTGAGCCCCTTTTTGCTCATCATCACGAGGACTTTTATCGAACAGCTTCCGGGGGATCTTTTTGACGCTGCCGAAATAGACGGCTGCGGCCAGATGCGGCTTTTCCTGCAAATTGTCGTACCCCTTTCCCTGCCCATCGCGGCGACACTGGCCCTCAACTACGGTTTAAGCCAGTGGAATTCATTTTTCGGCCCCATGATTTTTTTGAATACCGAGAGGAAGTTTCCTTTACAGATATTTTTGAGGCAGATCGTCCTCGCTTCTCAGCAGCTTGAATCCGAAGCCGCCTATGGGAGGATTTTTGGGAGCAGTACCATCGTGCCCGAATCGGTAAAGGCAGGGGTACTGGTCATCGCCTCAGTACCAATTTTGGTCGTCTATCCGTTTATGCAAAAGTATTTTGTAAAGGGGATCATGATTGGGGCGATAAAAGGTTAGGGGTATCAGGCGGGGTCCGAATCAAAATGGTCCGGGTCCGTTTGGATATAGGGGGCGTTTGCGTATTGTTAATATGAAAAACGCCTTAGCCACAAAAAACAAGAAGAGGAGAAAAGTATGAAAAGAACTGTTCAATTCCTTACGGCAATCGCGATGATTTGTATCGCGGTTTCTTCACTTTTCGCCGGCGGCCGCCAAAGCGGCGGGACGGCGGTTGAAGTGTCCTTCGCGCTCAGAAAACACCCTGAGGATATACTGGACACAAGCCTTCCGTACTGGAAATTTCTGGAGGACAAACTAAAAATTAAGTTGAACCTCATTCCTCTGCCCGAAGAAGGATGGCCTGAAAAACGGAATGTGCTCCTTGCCTCGGGGGAAACCTATGACCTTATATCCACCGAAAGAAGCATAGCGAATCTGTACGGGGATCAGGGGATCTTTGACGACGTAGGTCCCCTCATCGAAAGATATGCCTCAAGCGACAGCAAACTGCGGGATCTTCTGGATGTCGCCGGGACTTACAATATGCGGGACGATGATAACCGCCTTTTCGGAATTCCCCGGTGGTACGAATTCTATACTCTTGAGGACCGGGGAATCATCTACCGCAAAGACATTCTGGACTCCCTGGGCCTTAAGGAACCGGTTACAATGGATGAATGGTACGAGACTTTCAAGGCGGTAAAGGCCAAATATCCCGACATGATTCCCCTTACCTGCAATGTCTTTCAGGCTTATGCCGGCGATGTCTTCCTGCCCTATTGGGATATGGAAGATATTTCGGGAGGATGGGGTTTTATCGGAAGCCGGCGCTCAGAGGGCCAGATAGTTTATCTTCCTGCCACCGATAATTACCGCCAAATGCTGGAATACTGGGCAAAACTTTACAGAGAAGGACTGCTGGATCAGGAATATGTAACCATCACCTATGACCAATGGATGGAAAGGCTGTCCAACGGCAGGGTCTTCGCCAACCTTTCGAGCGGTTACCGGGCCGACTGGAGTACCCAAATTGCCAAGGAGGCGGGAAATAATTTTGCCTATACCTTGGCTACCCCTCCTCTCAATTCGGCGGGCAAAAGGGAGCTCTACCGGAATCTCTCGCCCTGGCTTGAGGATTTAATGACTTCGGTTTTTTCATCGTCCAAACACAAGGCCGAGGCCATGAAGCTGATTGATTACTTCTATACTACGGAAGGTTCCAAACAGAACGCCTACGGAGTTGAAGGGCTTACATACACCGTTAAAGACGGCGTCTGGGTGAAAAACTGGCCCAGCGTGGAATTTAACGGACAGCGTTTTAAAATCGGCTTTGGACAGCACCTGCCGCACCTTACCACCCTCGCCGATGAGGGTGATTTTGACAGTTCCGCGCCGAATCAGCAGAAAACTCTTGATGTTTACAAACCTCTCAGTGTAGCCATTCCCCTTATCAAGATAAGCTCTGCGGCTGATGATGCCCTGCGCGATATAAGGGCCAATCTTGGTACCTACAGGGACACTCTTTTCAATGAGGTTATTCTGGGAAGAAGAACCACCGGCAACTGGAGCGCTATCGTCGGCGATATGGAAAGGCTCGGTTCCAAACAGGCTGCCGAGCTGATTCAGCAGGCCTATAACGAATACGCAACGGCCACCAAACGATAATAATAAAGTTGTTTGGAAACCGCAGTTTCCAAACAACTTTAATTTTTTACCGATTCAAAAGGAAGCTGATATGGACGCCATTTTTGATCGAAGCTATTTGGATACTGTCTTGGACGCCGTCAAATCTTGGGCGGATGTCATCTGTTCGGTTGTGGAAACCGCCGGGGAGGGTGTAAAACTTTTTCCGGGGCAGATCAATCCTAAAACCCTTAAAATCCCCGCGGGTACTCCCGAAGACCCCGGCTTTTTCGCGGACAACCGGGAATTGCAGGGATGTCATCCCCATTGTCATAATCTCTTGTTCGATCTCGGTTCCCTGGATGTTTTTTACACCCTTGAAGGCGTTACCGGCGGCAGGCGGTACAACAAAGCCGCCGATGAGTACCTCAAATGGTTTTTTGAAAACTGCCTCTATCCTGGTTCCCGCTATTTTCCCTGGGGCGAACATGTAGGTTACGACATGGTAAAAAAAGAAATTCGCCGTGGTTCTTATAAAGGCGGGCATGAAGTAAAGGATCACATAATCCCCTGGGATTGCTTCTGGCGTTTTTCGCCGGAGGCGGTCCGCAACGAAATTTCCGTTGCCTTCCGCAGTCATATCTGCGATGAAAAAACCTTCGCTTTTAACCGGCACGCCGCTATGGACGGGACCCCCAATACCGGAAGCTGGCCGTGCAGCCTTATGGATTCCGGCGGTCTTTACCTCTACGGCTGGGCCTGGCTTTATAAAAAAGAAGGGAAAGCGGAACTCCTCAATTGGGTTAAGCGTATGCACGCCCTTCCGATGGCGGGAAAATCCAAAACAACCGGGCTTTTCTGTACCGCCGAAGACAGGCCGGACGAGATGTGGTATCATGACGTATTGAGCTATGCGGCCCTCGTTCTTCCTGCCGCCGCGCTTCTCGGTGATGAGGGAGAAACTCTCCGCAAAGATGCCTTGGATCTAATCGGAAATTACTATAAATACGCCTACAATGCCGAAAAGGGTTTGTTCTACGATACCCTCAACATCAGTTCAGGAAAACCCGTTACCGGTCTTTCGCCCCACTGTCCTGAAAAAGAACGGTCCAATCCGGAGTATATAAAAGCCTATACCCGGCCTGAATTTCTTCCCGTCTGGGAAAACCTCGAAAATTCAAACAATGTTACCGGCGTACTCGTTTCCAGCGCGGTTTCTTATTTTTATTCAAAAGACAGGCGGGCGCTGGATCTTTTCACCGCGGCCCTTAAAACGGTAGACATTCCCGCTTTTGTTCAATCAGGGAAAAAAACGATCGCAGGTAAGATCGCCGGCGTTATCCTCGCCCTCTGCCATATATACCGGCTTACCGGGGAAGAAAACTATCTCCGCGAAGCCGCGCCCCTTGTGGAGTACGCCCTTAAAAATAATTACCGGAACGGAATTTTTGTTACCGCCTTTGACGGCGGAGACGAGTATTACTGTACAAGGGGCGGGACGGGCGATTTAGCCTCGGCGCTTCTCGCCTTCTGGATCGCCTGTTGCCGGGAGGATTTACCGCTTCCCCTTATCCGTGATGTGATCGGTGATTGTTCCTGGTAAGCCGGTGAATCCCCTTCGTGCAGGCCTTGTTGGGCTTAATCCTAAAGGCTACGGTTCAGTTCATTTTGCCGCCCTGGCAAAGCTCCAGTGTGAAGGGATTGTAGAAATTGCCGCCCTCTGCGATACTAACGCCGCATTTATCGGAGAATATGCCAAAAACAACAGGGCTGTTTTTGCCGGAAACAAACCTGCCTTTTTTTCAGATTATGGGGAATTATTGGTATATGGGGAAAAGAGGGAGAAATTAGACTTTGTGGTTCTCGCCGTGCCCCTTCATTTGCATACGGAGATGAGCGTTGCGGCTATGCGGGCCGGCCTCCATGTTTTGGTGGAAAAACCCCCGGCCGTTACGGTCCGCGATATAGATGCCATGATCGCCGTATCGCGGGAATCGGGAAAAATATGCGCCGTTAATTTTCAAATGGCCGCCGGTTCCGCATTTCGGAAAGGACAGAACCTGATTAAAGAAGGCCGGTTGGGAAAAATCATTGATATTACCGGTATCGGAATGTGGCAGCGGCCGGACAGCTACTATACCCGGTCATCCTGGGCCGGGAAGCGCGAACTTGACGGCCGCCTGGTACTGGACGGCGTTATAAGCAATCCCCTGTCCCATGTGCTGAACAACATGATCCTCCTCGCCCTTGCAGGAGGAGAACCCCGCCCTTCGGGTTCGGTAATAGGTTCCAGAAACGGCGATGCGGGTATGGAATCCGTCCAGGCGGAATTGTACCATGCCCAGGAAATCGAAGGCGACGATACCGCCTGTGTCTTAATCAGCATGAAGGGAGGGACGAAGCTGTGTTTTTATGCGACGCTTTGCAATGAATCAAATGAACTGCCGTTCATCCTTGTCCAGGGCAGTAAAGGCCGCGCCTGTTGGGATTATAACAACCGCCTTGAAACAGAAATTAACGGACAAAAAAGTATTTATGACTGGGGCGAAGAGAACCTCCAGGAAAAAGTGAGCCGCTCATTCTGTGCCGCCATAGCGGACAAAAAAACGGGTACAGGGAACGGCTTTCTTTTGGATTACGGTTTTTGCGATCTGGAAAGTGTTCGGGAGACCGTTCTCGCGATCAACGCTGCCCATATATCCTCGGGAACGGTACATGCGATAGGAAAAGAACATGTACTCAGAAAAAACTATGAAGGATCAACCGCCACTATCATCAAGGGTATCCGGCAAGCTATACTTGAGGCGGAAGCTAAAAAAGTTTCTTTTTCAAATCTGGCTCTTCCCTGGGCCGTAAAAGGGAACATTATTTCCATCACAGAGGACTTTTCATGCTAAACATCGGAATCTACGGGGCCAACGGTCACCAGATAGTACATTTATTTCCCGGAAGAAAAAATGTCCGCCTGGCGGCAGCGGCGGCCTTTAAGAGTGAATCCCTTCCGGTATCCCTGAGGGGGAAAAACGCTCCGCGCCTTTACGGGAGCCTTGACGAACTCCTGGCCGATCCCGAAATCGATCTTGTCTCCCTTTGCTCTCCCCGGCGGGCAGATCAAGCCGGGGACGCCATCAAAAGCCTTAAAGCCGGAAAGCATGTTTACGCGGAAAAACCCTGCGCCCTTTCGGAGAAGGACCTGGACCGGATCATCGAAACCGCCGAAAAGACGGGATTTCACTTTCATGAAATGGCCGGAACCACTTTTGCGCAACCCTATCTCTCCCTTCGGGAACGTATCAAAAGCGGTGTTTTGGGGACTATTATTCAGATTTTTGTCCAAAAATCCTACCCCTATGTTGATACCCGGCCCCAGGACGAGGGTGTTGACGGTGGCTTGACTTTGCAGGTGGGAATTCATGCACTTCGTCTTGTGGAACACACGGCGGGAGTCCGGGTCCGGAAAATCACGGGAATCGAAACGGATCTGGGGAATCCCAAAAGCGGCGGCCTTAAGATGGCTTCGTCCTTGGTTTTGAGCCTCGAAAACGGCGGTGTTGGGAGCGTGGTACTCAATTATCTTAACCCCCATAGTTTTGGTAACTGGGGTAACGAACATCTGCGGGTCTTCGGTACCGGCGGTTTTATCGAATCCGTTGACGGGGGATCGAAAACGCGGCTTGTTACCGGTGAAAAAGATTGGGGGCAAGTCTCCCTTGAGGAGCCGGGAAAAGAATACTTCGATTTTTACGCAGAATCCCTGAGCGAAGGTAAAGCCATGCCCTTCAGCGTGGAAGAAGAACTGCACCCCCTGCGAGTACTCCTGGAGGTAAAGCAAAAATGGCTCCCCTCAAGCTGATTATGATCATATCCGTAAATAGAGAACAGCCGATAAAGAGGACATGGAAAGAGTGGTTTGATTTTACTTGATGTAATGTGAAACCTTGACAAAGTGTTTATGGGCGGGTATTTTAAGAATATGAAAAAAGACGTATCAGTTGATCCTTGGAAACTGGAAAAAAAAGCCGCATGAGAGACAAAAAAAAACAGAAAAGGGACCCCGCGAAAACCAGAGAGAAAATTCTCATGGCCGCCGAATCGGAATTTTCCGAAAAAGGCTACTACGGCGGTAGAATCGATGTTATAGCCTCCAGGGCCGGGGTCAACAAACGGATGATCTACGAATACTACGGTAACAAACAAGAACTGTATAAAACCATATTCGTCTATGTCTATACCCGTCTGGGTGAGGGGGAAAACAAGATTCTGACCTCAGAGACAGATTGCGTTAAGGCGATAAAAAAAATAATCGCCTTTTATTTTGAATATCTCGCCGAAAATCCAAGCTACATCAATCTGCTCCTTCAGGAAAACCTCAACAAAGGAAAAGCCATAAAGAACATGGATTTCTCTAAAATACGTGATTCGGGCTTAAAAAACCTGCGAAAACACCTTGAAGACGGAAAGAAACAGGGGATATTCAGGAAAGACATTTCCAGTGAAGACATAGAAATATCAATACTATTGCTTACGTTCGCCAATTTTTCCAATAAGTATACCTTTTTCCACCTTATCAAGAAAGACTTTCTGGACCCCAAGGTTATGAAGAAGCGTCTGAAGCATGTTACCGATCTCTTTCTGCGCTATCTTCTTGTATAGACCAATAGGCTGGTATCCCGATATCATTTAAATTGTGGATAGAGCCGCTTGAGTTTACTGCAGGTATCAGCAGTCGTTTATTGGCGCTATGCGGCAAAGGAGATGGCATGGAACAAAACAGCCGTTCCCGGGGTTTTGTTTTTTTGACAACACGGATTGTGGGGGAACTTAAGCGTTTCCGTTGTGCGCTGTTTTTCTCCTGCCTGTTTCTGTTGTTCAGTTCCCTAAGCGGCCTTGGATCGGGATACCTTTTG
>JAIRLQ010000203.1 GCA_031259345.1 Treponema sp. | reverse complement strand
GTTATACCGGGGATCCCTATATCCTGATGAACTACAAGGAAGACAGTATCCGGGATGTGTTTACCCTGGTCCATGAAGGGGGTCATTCCATGCATTCCTGGTATTCCGCCCGGTCAAATCCTTTTATGCACTACGGCTATACGATCTTTGAGGCCGAGGTGGCCAGTACCTTCAACGAAGAACTCCTTTTCCGTTACCTCAAGGATCAGGGAGAGGGGGGTGAATTCAGAACCTCCATCATCAACCACCGGGCGGATGATATCCTCTCGACCCTGTACCGGCAGACCATGTTCGCCGAATTCGAGGCCCGCACCCACGAATTGGAAGAAGGGGGCGTCCCCCTGACCACGGAACTCCTCCGGGAAGAATACCGTAAACTCCAGGAAAAATACTTCGGTCCGGAAATGGTTTTGGAAGAAACCAGCGATCTTGAGGGCCTGCGGATTCCCCATTTCTACCGGGCTTTCTACGTGTATAAATACGCCACGGGGATCTCCGCCGCCCTGGCCCTGGCGGAACGGGTCCTTTCCGGGGGAGACGCGGAACGGGAGGACTACTTTGCCTTTCTTAAATCCGGGGGTTCCCGGTTCCCCATGGAATCCCTTAAAATGGCGGGAGTGGATATGTCCTCCCCCGCTCCGGTCGAGGCGGCCTGCGGGATCTTCCGGCGGCTGGTGGTGGAACTGGAAGGGCGTATCCCCCCGGCGTAATTTTCGGGGCCTTTTTCAGGCCCCGGTTGGTTTTGAAAAACGTTTTTTATAATCCCAGTTTCTTCCTGAGGATCTTTTCCATGCGGATAAGGCTCTCAATTTCATGACGGGCATTTTCATTAAGAAGTTCCGTGTTTTTGCTCCTGGTTTGAATGCCCATGGGGACTCCCGTAAGGCGATGATAAAATTTTGCGTTTACCGGATAGGCCCTGATCTCGCATACTGCGGCGAGGGTCAAAAAATCGCTGACTTCCCGGGCCAGTTCCGGCTGTTCCATAAAATGGGTATACATCCATTTATACATATCAATATGGAAGTTTCCCATAACCCCGCTATACCCGTCATAACCGGCGGTAAGGGAATCCAAAAGTGTAGCGGTATTGGCGTTAAAAAGGGCAAGCTCCGTTCCCCTGACCGCCCTAACCCGTTCCTTTTGTATGTCCAGAGCGCAGCTTACATCTTTTATAAAAACCAGTTTTTTCTGCGCCCCGCAGTCCGCGAGGAATTCGGTCGTGAGAAGCCTGAGGTATGGATAGGGACACTCATAGAGGCCGAAAACTACCTGGGGAAGCTGCCGTAATATATTATGAAAATTATTTCTGAACATTGATTCATCTTCGTTTTGTTTTACCAGCCGGTTACTCACCAGAACTACCGCGTCCACACCGGTTTCGGCCATATGTCCCAGTTCATCAACCTGTTGGGACATATCGTCGGCGGTGTGTCCCGAGGCAATAACTTTAACCCTGCCGGCGGAACTATCCTTAACCGCCCGGGCAAGATCGAGTTTTTCCTGTTCCGAAAGAAAAAACATTTCACTGGATTGGCATACCGCAAAAATACCATCACAACCCTTAGCAATAAACCATTCGGTTAAATTTTTTACCGCCTTAAAGTCGATTTTATGGTCGTCGGTAAAGGGGGTTATCATGGTCGGCCAGCAGCCGGAAAAAAGTTTACTCATTTAGATTCTCCTTACATCAATCCTAAGAGTTTTGGTATGAAAATTACGGTTTGGGGCAGATAGGTCAACAGAAAAAGGACAATGATCATTACTACGAGCTGGGGTATGATCTCCCGTATTATATCCTTTAGCGGCGTTCCCGAAATTCCCGAAGTAATGAAAAGCAGCATGCCAAAGGGAGGAGTACAGAGACCCACCATCATATTAAAGGTAACCACCACGCCGAAATGTATGAGATCGATCCCTAGGGTTTTGGCGACCGGTATAAGAATCGGCACAAAGATCAGTTGAATTGTAGAAGTATCAATAAACATACCAAGAATAAGGATTACTACGTTGGTAAGGAAGAGAAAAAAATATTTATTTTCGGATATGCTGATAATCCAGGCTCCCAGGTTTGCGGCGATCTGTTCCCTGGCAACTATATAGGAAATGATCGCCGCTGCGCCTATCATGATACTGGTAGCGCCTATATCCTTCACCGAATTGACAATGACTTTCCGGAATTCTTTTGTACCGAAGGCCCGATAGGCGAACACCGAAATCAGGATGGCGTAGAAACCGGCGACAGCGCCCGCTTCGGTGGGGGTCATGACTCCGGTATAAATTCCAACCAGGAGTATAACCGGAGTCAGAAGAGCAGGAAGGGATTTCAGCGTGGACATCAGAAATTCCTGAAGTTTTATTTTTTCACCTCTGGGATAATTTCTTTTTTTTGCGATAATTCCCACGTAGATCATCAACGCCAGGGACAAAACAACCGCGGGAATCATCCCTCCTAAAAACAGGGCTCCTACGGAAGTACCGGAAAGCATGGCATAAATAACCAAAGGTATGCTCGGCGGAAAGGTGGGACCCAGGGTAGCCGACGATGCAGTGAGGGAACAGGCAAAGGCCGGCTCATAACCAGCGTCGGTCATGGCTTCAATTTCAATCTTGCCAAGTCCAGCGGCATCGGCGATAGCAGAACCGGTCATCCCCGCGAAGATAAGGGAACCCAGTATGTTGACATGTCCCAGGGCGCCCCTCATACGGCCACAGACAGCATGGGCGAAAGAATATATCATGTCGGTAACTTTTCCCGAATTCATCACATTGGCGGTAAAGATGAACAGGGGTACCGCTATGATCACGTAATTGGTATAATAGGTGTTTATTATCTGATTTACCACCAGGCTAAGATCGCCGCCTTTCACCAGGAAGTAGGCTGCCGCGGCGGCGATCATACCTAGGGCAATGGGCATTCTTAATATGAAAATTAAAACAAATATGAGAAGGCATACAATTAAAGCCGGATTCATTTTAACGCCCCCGCTGCTTTATGATCATTGCTGTCGGTTATTTTGCCGGAAACGACTTTTAGATCTTCGATGATCTCGCTGAGAGTATATCCAACAATGGAACAGAGAAAATAAACAAATGGCATAAAGATGAATGTATAGGAAATTCTGAAGACAGCGGTTTTTTGAAAACTTATAAAAAGAGAATATTTATAGGTAGCAAAAACCAGACTGACAAATGTTACAACAATAATAATATTCCCAGCCATGCGTATAACAGCCGCGGGAATAGGAGGCAGGCGGTCGTAAATCAAGGTAAATTTTACATGGCTCCTCTGCCTCATGGTATAGCAGGCCCCAAGTACCACCGTCCAGACAAAGCCGACGACGATAACCTCCATGCTCCAGGTAAGGGGGTGGCGGATGATATATCTAAAGAATACCTGCAAAACAAAAGTTACAAACATAAGGATAAACGAAAAAACCGGTATATATTTTTCAATTATGTCCCGAATAAGAAGCAGGACCTTTTTCATGGATTCCTCCGTTGCGCATCCATGCGCCCACAAGCGGGAAAGCGCCGGAACTTTTTTCCGGCACTTTCCCGATAAAATCATGCTGTTTTACTTAGCCGCATCCTGGATACTTTTAAAAAGATCCAGATCCCAAGTCTTGGAAAAGTCTGATTTAAGGTATTGATCCAGCACATGGCTTGAGAAGGCATCCAGATCCGCCTCATAGACCTTGAGGCCCGAATCTTTGAAGAATTGTACCAGTTCAGCTTCGGCTTTCAGGTTGGTCTCATCGCAGTATTTAATTCCCGCCTTAACTCCTTCGATGATCCAGTCTTTCTGCTGCTGGGTAAGGGACTGCCATTTAGCCTCGTTAATGGCGGGCCATACACTGTCAACCACATGATTGGTGATACTAATGGATTTGGTTACCTCGTAGAATTTTGCATTCTTGGTACTGGGCAGAGGGTTATCCTGGCCGTCCACAGTTTTTGTCTGGAGAGCCATATAAAGCTCCGAGAAAGAAATAGGCGTAGGGTTTGCTCCCAGGGCCCGGCCAAGGAACAGCCAGGCATCGGAGTTGGGCATCCTGAGATTTACGCCCCGGAGATCCGCAGGAGTTCTGATAGGTTTGTCCTCCACCATGTTAAGCTGCCGGGTACCGAGGTATTGGGCGCCCAGAGGACGCAGTCCCTGTTCTTTGGCTACCCGTTCAAAGACCTGCCGCCCGACAGGGCCGTTAAGGACCTTGGTCATGTGGTCGTAACTCTGGAAGATGTAGCCGGCGGCGAACATGGAAATCCAAGGAGAGCCATCGGTGAGCCACGATGCTGCTACAGCGGATATATCAGCCTGACCTGATTTAACCGCCGAAACCTCCTGCTCCTGCTTAAAAAGGGATGCGGAATCATAGGTTAATACTTTGATGGTACCACCGGAAAGCCGTTCCACCGTCTCTTTGAAGACCATCATGGCGCCGGCATGGGCATCAGTGGGAACCGCGGTCATGGTGTAAACCAGTTCGATGGGTTTGACTGCCGGGGCCGCGCCTCCGGACGGACTTTGCTGTCCCCCACCACCGGCAAAAAGCATACCCGTGACCAGGATCAGCGCCAAAAGAAATGATAGTTTTTTCATAAACTCCTCCCGAAAATAAAATTTTACAAGCGGTTGACCGCCGTAAATTCCGTTTTAATATCCGCCCTTTATTCTTCCATTTCGGTAAAGGGAATATTCATCACCGGCATCATACTGAAGAGAGGGAAAAGGGTCTTTCTTATGTTTAACTCATCCATATCTTTCCTTCGACCTCTCCAAATAAAAAAGTGAATTACCGGCGTTTTTTCGCCGCAACTGCCGTTTTATTTCTTATAGGCGTTTTCATTTCTCCGCCGTTTTCGTATTTGCTTACATCGTTTCTGGCAGCTATCAGGTGATCGTAAATGGCTGCTTCCGCCTT
>JAIRLQ010000198.1 GCA_031259345.1 Treponema sp. | reverse complement strand
GACCTTCCAGCTTCTTTCACAGGAGTCGCAGGGAATTGTTCTATATAGAAAAGAATCAAGCTGGGCGCGAAGCTCGCCGCGGCGCGCGGCATCCGCCCCGGAAAGCGTAAGACCGTCCAGGCGCTCAAGGACTTCCGCGGATTCGGCATACTTGCGCAGGGAAATGAGTATCCAGCAAAAGGAAAGAAGGGAAGGGACATGCAGGGGATCCATTTTCAGGGCAGCCCTGCAGGCAGCCTCAGCCCGCAGGAATTCTCCTTTTTTGGACGCGACATAACTGATAAGTTCCAGTACCCCGGGGCTTGCTTCTTTGTCGTGAATTCTGGCGAGGATGGTATCGGCTTCACCGTAGCGCCCAAGCTCAATCAGGCAGGATGCCCGGTTGGTAAGGTAAGCAATGTTTTCGGGGTCTTTGTTAAGGGCGCCGATGTAATGGGCGTCGGCTTCTTCAAAGCGGCCGGCGGCGGCTAAAATATTGCCGGCGCAGTTTGCCAGCGTTCCATCCGGATCGTCCGGACCGCCTTTTTGCAATAATTCCAGCGCTTTGTCATACTCGCCCCTGCGGCGGCAAAGTTCCGCCCGGTTAACTTTGATGGCGGGAACTTCTCCTAATACCCTGGCGGCATTTTCCAGATACCCCGAGGCGGATTCCAGGTCGCCCTTCTTGAGGCAGAGCTGGGCGGCAAAATTGCTTATCCAGCCGTCGCCGGGGTCCAAAGCTATGGCCGCGTCAAGATTCGATCGAAGCTCTTTGTCATCGGGATCGCCGGTTAAGAGAAAGCGGTTTTCCGCAAGTTTAAAGCGGTATAGCGCAAAGTTGCCTTCCAGGGAAACCGCTTGTTTAAAAAGAATGGCTGCCTCTTCCCGCTTGCCTTCTCTTGCCAGAAGCAGGGCTCTAAGGTATGGAATGGAACCGTCGCCCTTTTCCCGGCGTTTTTTCTTTCCCAGCTTTTCGGCCTTATCCAGTTCTTCCGCCGCCATCTTCCAGTCTTCAACGCCAAAAGCCCACTTGCCCGCAAGGGCATGTGCATCACGGTTATTCGCCCCCAGAAGCAGGAGCTTGGGAACCAGGGCGCCCAGATCATCATAATTACCGGCGTTCATAAAAACTTTGCCCGAAGCCAGATACCGTTCCAGGGCTTCTGTTTTTCTGCCCAGGGCTTCGTACACATTGGCGGCATTTTTCGCCGGGATGCCGTTTTTGTTGTCAAGCGCGAAAGCTTTATCGTAGGCGGCGGCGGCTTTTTTGTTTTCCCCAACACTCCAGTACGCATGGCCAAGGAAAGTTCTGAGTACAGGATCATCACCGCATATCTTGACGGCTTCGATGCAGTAATCCTTAAGCTCTTTGTAACGGGCGCCTGAATAGAGGATCTTGGCCATCTCGGTTATCGCCTCTTTTCCCTCGGGGCTGTCAACATTTTCTTCAAAACAGGCGCTTATGTATTCCTCGGCATCTTTGGCAAGATTAAGGGTCAGCGCAAGCCTGCCTGCCAGAAGAAGCTCTTTCTGCGTTTTTTTGTACCCCGGCGTTTCCCAGGCTTTTCGGATCTGGGCAAGGGCCGCGCTGTTCTGATTCATGGCAGTTAAAGTTTCGGCCAGGGCAAAGCGGCTTTTGGGGCGGATTTCGGGGCTTTCGCTCCATTTTTCGTAAAGCGCCGCTACTTCGGAAATCCGGGATTCTACGGTTAGTGATTCAAGAAACGCTTCGGCAGTATAGGGCCCCATAGGCGCCAGGGGCAGGGGCGAAAACAGAAGCGCGGGCGGACGCCCTTCATCATCCGTATCCTTATTGACATCGTAAGACGCGGCGGTAAAACAGATGCTTCCTTCCAAAATGGAAGAATCGCTCAATTCGGCAGCCCAGTGCCCCCGGATAAGAATAACGATATGAGCGCCGTAAACTATAAGAGTAAAATCAACAGCGTGTTCGGATGCTATTTCCAACGCCGCTTCTCCGGGAAGTTCCGTCCAGCCTATAAGCGGCAGGGGCATACCGTTTCTGAGCGCGTCAAGCCTGAAATATCCTTTACCGGAAATAAGAAAGGAATAATAGGTTTTTTCATCAACCATGCGGAACATAATCCCCGCCGCCGCATACCCGCCGTGGCCGTCCAGGCGGAGGGCCGCGTTAATCACCTGATCCCGGTAGCGGTATTCCGGCGCTTCTGTCCAGGCGATGCATCCGTTTTTTTTTATCCCCAGGGCAAGGCAATGCCGGGCGCCGAACCTCTGGAGCTTGGCATCGTAAGAAGATTCTGCTTTAATAACAAAGCGGGCTTGTTTGGGTTTACTGAAATCGGCGGACCACTGTTCTTCGGTAATAAAATCAGGGCTGGTTTTGGGCTTTAATATAATATTGCGGAGGGACAACAGTTTTCTAAAAAACCGGGACATACTACTATGTACTCTAAATTTATCAAAAAGTCGAGATCCATATTGAAAAAATTTACTCAGGCGGAGATGCCGGGGAAAATTTGCGCCTTTCTTGCGCTCCATTTTGACTATCTGATCCTGATTCTTGCGGCTCTTGTTCTTATCACAGGGCTAATCCGTTTCCGGGGGGGGAGGGGGATTGCGGAAGCTGTTTCCGGAGCCATAGCGCCGGAACTGGTTTTTACCCTGTGGACTTTGAACGGCGCTGAAATTCCGGCAGTAGAAAATCTTGTAAAAGAATTTGAAGAATCCCATTCAGATATTAAAATACGCCTCGATTGGCGCTCTTATGAAGAGACAAAAAAACTCTTAAGCGCTTACAAAGCTTCCTCCAAAGACGCTCCTGAAGACGCTCCTGAGCCCGGGGATATTTTCGCAATGGATATAAGCTGGGCGGAAGATCTTTACAGGAACGAAATTCCGGAACCCGAAGGGGCTGTTCCCGGGGAAAGCCTGTTTCCGGCGCTCGGTTTTTTTTACCCTCTCTTCTATAATATAGAGTTGTTAAAAGAAGCAGGCTATAACCGCCCGCCCAAAACCTGGGGGGAATTTCTTGAATTTGCCAAAGCCGTTACGGACAAAAAGAAAAACCGCTGGGGCTATTCCTGCGCCCTAAGGGCGGAAACCCCTTCGGGAATTTCGGGCGATGTTTATTCATGGCTTTTGACGGCGGGATGGCATGGCGGCAGTCCGGAAACAAGCGCCGGGCCGGAACTTGCTTCCGGGCCGGCAGCCAAAACCCTGGAATTTCTAAAATCCTTAAAGAGCGAAGGAGTGCTTCACCCTGCCGGGTTTTCCATGACCGAAGAAGAAAAAGAAGACGCCTTCATTGCGGGCAAGATCGCCTTTATGATAGGGCCTGTCCAGGCTGTCAAAAAATTCAGGGACAGGATGGGAGAAGCGGCGTTTAGTATTACATCAATACCCGCTCCTGATGACTATACCGGAAAACCGGTGTTCTTTTCCGGAGGATACAGCCTTGGGATTTTTAGGCAGAGCAATAATAAAAAAGAGGCCGGAGTTTTTATATCTTTTCTAAAAGAAAAAACAGAGTTGATTGGGGAGGCATTGGGAATGGTTCCCGGCGGCGCCGGCAATCCCCCGCCGCTGTTATCCGCGGACAGCCTTTATTCCAAAGCCTGGGAACTCTATATCTCAGGCGATATGGTACAGGGGCCTCCTGAAGGCAATGCCGTCCGGGAACTGCGAAACGCGCTTCAAGATCTTCTTTGAATATTAGCCCGCGCGGTATTGGCGGAAGCGGGCCTTTGATTTATAATCAACAGGCTATGGCAAAGAAAAATGAAACAGCCGCCCATTGGGCGGACGATACAGCAGCTAAAATTATCCGTGAAAAAGGCGAAAAGGATCTTTATACCTGCGCTTCGGGGATTACCCCGTCGGGCACGGTTCATGTTGGAAATTTCCGGGAGATAATTTCCGTTGATTTGGTTGTCCGGGCATTGCGGGACGCGGGAAAAAAAGTGCGCTTTATTTATTCCTGGGACGATTACGATGTGTTCCGCAAGGTGCCCAGGAATATGCCCCGCCAGGAAGAACTTGAAAAGTTTCTCCGGTTTCCTATAACCATGGTGCCCGATCCCTGGGGCAGGGACGCAAGTTATGCCCGCCACCACGAAGTCGATGTGGAAAGCGTACTTCCCGGGGCGGGCATCAATCCCGAATTCCTTTACCAGTCTGAGCGCTACCGCTCTTCGTGCTATGCGGAAGGGATAAGAAAAGCCCTTGAACACCGGGAAGGCCTGAAAAATATTTTGGACAAGTTCCGGGATGAAGACCACAAGATCCAGGGTGAATGGTGGCCGATCTCGGTGTTTTGTTCTTCCTGTAACAAGGACGAAACCGGCATAGACGGATGGGACGGCGAATGGGGCGTTTCGTGGCATTGCGATGCCTGCGGGCATAAAGAAACTTCCGATTTAAGAACCGCACGGGGGGTAAAACTCGTGTGGCGGGTAGACTGGCCCATGCGCTGGGAATACGAAAA
>JAIRLQ010000155.1 GCA_031259345.1 Treponema sp. | reverse complement strand
CCAAATCTGTTTTTTCATCAAGAGAACCTTTTTGCGATTCAAGATTTTTGCCGACTTCATCTACCCTTTCTTTAAAGGGAAAATAAAATTCCCTTATCATATCGGGCCAAATAATTTTGCTTTCTTCAACTTCGTCAAGTTTTGTTTCCATGGCGGCGGTAAATCCGGCGTCAATCACCCGGGGAAAATTATCCACCAGCATATCATTTATCATTCTTCCCAGAACCGTCGGCACAAGCTGCTTGTTCGACCTTACCACATAATACCGGTCCAGAAGAACAGAAATAATCGGCGCATAAGTTGAAGGGCGGCCTATGCCGTTTTCTTCCAGGGTTTTTACAATTGAAGCATCGGTGAAGCGCGCGGGCCCCTGGGTAAAATGCTGTTCCGGCCTAAAACTGTCTATGTGAACCTTATCCCCAATTTTAAAGATGGGATACGCGTTTCCTTTTTCTTCTTTTGAAGAAAGAAGCTTTATAACTTCGTAAAAGCCTTTTTCTATTATTTTGGTGCCCGCGATGCGGAAAATGCCGTCCCCTGCCTTGATGGTTGCGCTTACCGTTTTTGTACGGGCGTTCGCCATCTGGCTTGACACAAAGCGTTCCCAGATAATTGTATAAAGACGCAATTGATCTCGTGAAAGAAATTCTTTTACTTCCTCGGGTGTATAATTAACGTATGTCGGGCGTATCGCTTCGTGGGCGTCCTGGGCTTTTTTGCCCGCCGAATATTCAATCGCCTTGGGAGGAAGTTGTTTTGGATAATGCTTTTCTATCCATTCCCTTACTTCATCAAGAGCCGTCCGGGAAATACGCGTGGAATCGGTACGCATGTAGGTAATAAGCCCTACCCGGCTTTGCCCCATATTAATCCCTTCGTAAAGCTGCTGGGCTATCTGCATGGTTTTTTTACTGGTAAAACCAAGCCTGTTTGCGGCAGCTTGCTGCAACTGGGAAGTTGTAAAAGGAGGCCTTGGTTTTACGGCCTTTTCCGTTTCTTTAATATCATCTACAACACAATCGCCGTTTCCAATTGCGCTTATAATGGCTTTTACTTCGCCTTCATTTTTCAGTTCGGGCTTTTCGCCTTTCCACAAAACAAGCTGGGCGGTGTAGGAAGCTTTACCAACTTTAAAATCCGCTTCAAGGGTCCAGTACTCTTCCGGGATAAAGGATTCAACTTCTTTTTCGCGTTCGCTAATTAGGCGAAGCGCTACAGACTGTACCCGGCCCGCCGAAAGTCCGTTCTTTACTTTTTTCCAAAGCAAAGGAGAAAGGCTGTAACCAACCAGACGATCCAATACCCGGCGGGCTTTTTGGGCATTTACTTTTGCATCGTCAATGGCGCCGGGGTGGGCAACCGCGTCTTTGATAGCCTGGGGGGTGATTTCGTTAAAGCTGATGCGCTGTATGGGAATTGAAGCGTCCTTTGCGCTGATGGCGTTTTTCAGGTGCCATGCAATGGCCTCCCCTTCGCGGTCATTATCACTTGCCAGCATAACCGAGTCTGCTTTTTTTGCGTCCCCCTGAAGCTCTTTCAGGAGTTTTGCCCTTCCCCGAACAGTTATATATTCAGGTTCAAAATTTTCTTCCACATCAATCGCCATTCTTGATTTTGGAAGATCGATAAGATGCCCCATTGAGGCTTTTACCGTATAGGAAGGCCCCAGGTATTTTTCTATGGTTTTCGCCTTTGCGGGAGATTCCACAATTACGAGGATTTTCTTTTCCGCAGCTTTTTTTTCCTTTTTTGTCTTTACCGCCATTGATCCCTCACAACTTAATATTCAGGTTTTCTGCAAGTTTTGCCGCAAGTTTTTCCGCAAAGCTTGCGGCAGGAAAATCAGCGCCCGATTCCGCGGGAACTTCCTTTTCCGCCGTTTCCCCCGAAGGGGTTAAATTCCACTCTTCCGCAATTTCACGGGCAGAAGAAATTACCTTCGCCCCTTCTTCGGCAAGCCGCGATGTACCTTCCCCATAAACGGCGGAAAGCCCCGAAGACGCGATCCAGATATCCCTTCCCTGTTCCAGGACAAAACCCGCGGTAATAAGGGCGCCCGATTTTGCCGGGGCTTCCACTATCACACAACCCCGGGCCAGGGCGGAAATAATCCGGTTCCTGGCGGGGAAATGCCATTTCTGCGGTACTGTTCCCGGGGGATATTCCGAAAGGACAACGCCCCCGCCCTGAAGGATACGCCGGGCCAAAGGCCTGTTTGAAGCCGGATAGATCATATCCGGGCCTGAACCAAGCACAGCAGCCGCGGCGCCGCCGCCTTCAATGTTTCCCCTTTGGGCCATAGAGTCAATGCCCAATGCCAATCCGGACGCGACTCCAATACCCATTCTACCCAAATCCCTGCCCAAAGCATACGCCTGGGCGGCGGCTCCGGAACTTGGCTTTCTGGTTCCCACTATCGCCGCTAGGGGCTTCTCCTGATTGGGAAGAAGGCCCCTGTAAAAAATGACAGCCGGAGGATCATAAATCTCCCGCAAAAGCGCCGGGTATTCTTCATCCCGAAGGGATGCCAGCTTTATTCCCTGCTTCCTGGCGGCTTCCCCGTCTTTTTCCGCAAGGGCAAATACTTCATCCCATGAAAAAGCGCCCAAAGCATGCCTCAAAAAAAATTCAAGATCCTTTTTGGAGTATAATAAAAAATCATCCGGATTTTCAAATTTTAAACAAAGTTTTTTTGCGTCTCCTCCTTTAATGCCGGGAATACGGCTTATAATTAAATCTGTAATAATGGCTCTAGCCATAAAGACGCCCCAAGACCGTCTGCCTGTTATCCTGGGCTCTAGTGCGTTTTTCTTCGTCTTTTGTAAGCCTGATAATTTTATCGTACTCCGCCACCGCTTCCTCAAACGCTTCCGTCATATAATAAGCGCTGGCAAGTAAAAACATTGCGTCGGTATCGCTTTTTGAAATCTCGAGATATTGAAGCAAATGGGGAATTGCGTCTTCCGGCCTGTCAAGTTCAAAAATATACAAAACCGCAAGGCCGTAACGCGGCGGAAGATACCTGGGGTCAAGTTCTATGGCCCTAAGATACGCATCTTCCGAAAGGACAAAAAGCCTCTGCCTTTCGGGGTTATCAAGCCCGACAAAATCATGCTGAGATTTTGCCGCTATGCCTGCCGAAATTCCCGTAAGATAATGAAGGGCAGGATCTTCCGGGGTATAATAAATGGCCTGTTCCAGAGCTTCCAAAGCTTCGTTATGAAGGCTCCGATCCTGAAGCCTTGATGCCAATATCTTCCAGTATATTCCTATTTTGGCAGCCTGGGATACATGATTTTCAATTTGCTTTTCATAGGCTTTAATCGCCGTTTTTAATCCTTCGATAGTCTCGGGCGGGCTGTCCCTGCCAAGACCAGCGATGTGGCGCGCCATATCGTTTCGGGTTTTTTCCGTTTGATAAAAAAGTACGCCCAAAAACGCGATTACCAGACATGCTATTACCACAATGCCAATTGCGACTTCTTTTTTAATTTTTTTCATTTCTGTTTAATCCTTTCAGCTTTGGCAGGAATTTGCGATGGCTGGTTTTAAGAAGGGCTGCGTCCACATGAGTATATATTTGAGTTGTCCTAAGATCCGAATGACCCAAAAGTTCCTGAACCGAACGGAGATCCGCGCCGCCTTCAAGAAGCCCGGTAGCAAAGGCATGACGCAAGGCATGCAGCCTGGAACTAACCCCTGCCAGGGAAGCCAAAGCGGCATAATTTTTCCAGATGCCTTTTCTCGAAAGCCTATTGCCCGATTTACCCACAAAAAGAGCGGAACTGTGCTTCTGCTTTAAAAGCAAAGGCCTTACTTCTTCGATATAGCATTTTAAAGCAGACGCCGCGCTTTTGCTGTAGATGATGATCCGTTCTTTGCCGCCTTTCCCGCGAACCTTCGCAATATTTTCGGGTATTACCAGATCTGTAATATTAAGGGAAACAGCTTCTGAAATCCGTAAACCTGCGGTATAAATCAACTCATAAAGGGCTTTGTTCCGTATTCCTAAAGGGGTTCCGGTATCAATAAGCGAGAGCAGCTTATCCGCTTCTCCCCGGGGCAGCGCCTGGGGAATCCTTGTTCCCTGTCTTGGAAGATCCAGAAGCGCAGCGCAGGAGTCTTCCCGGTATCGTTCGTCCACAAGAAAACGAAAAAATGATCGAAGAACCGAAACCGCTTTTGCAACAGAACGGGAATCAATGCCGTCGTGCCTGCGCCGAAAATCCAGATAGCGGCTTATATCATCAAACTCTACCTGCCGCTTTCCGCCAGCCAAGGTTTCCGCCGTATTTCCCGCTGCAAGATTTTCGGCTTTCATCCATTCAAGAAATCTCCGGATTTCAAAACAATAAGTCTCGGCGGTAAGGCTCGAATGCCGCTCAATTGCAATAAGGCGCGAATGATACTGTTTCAAAAGGTCAAGGTTTTCCATAAATTTATTTTTCGAAAACCTATTCCGGCCTTTTCAGATTTGGGGAATAATATGTGCCGGATGTTTCCAAACCGCCTTTTACTTTGTTCCATATAGCCGGAGGGGTTTCAAAATCATCTTCGTAACAAGTCCCGCTTCGGGCAGTTAAGCCCGGGGGCCTCGGCTTGCCCAGCATGTGCTTGTATTCTTCGTCGGGCACATGGGTCGTATCGTTCGGAACTGTCTCGACATTGGCGAAAGCCTTGATCGCGCTGTCTTCCTTTTTGTTGTTACCATTGGGAAAACCTGTGGCAATTACGGTAACCCTTATCCTGTCTTCAAGTTCCGGGTTAATGTAAAGACCGGTGATGACAACCGCATTGGGGTCTGCGTCTTCGGTAATGGCTTCTACAATTTCCGAATATTCGACCATGCTAAAATTTTTGCTTCCCGCGACATAAATAAGCATGTGGGTTGCGCCTTTAATGGAAGTATCTTCCAAAAGGGGATCGTTCATGGCGCCTTCCACCGCCTGCCTTATCCGGTTTTCCCCTTCGCCATATCCTATAGCCATAAGGCCTTCGCCCTGATTTTTCATCACCGACACGGCATCGGCAAAATCAATGGTCATATCACCGGTTTCCGTAATTATATCCGAGATACCCTGAACGCCCGAACGCAGTACGTCGTCCGCCCTGGCGAAGGCTTCAAGACAGGAAGTCTTACGATCAACATTGCACAAAAGCTTTTGATTTGGAATAACGATAAGCGTATCCACTTCTTCCCTAAGCTTTGCAATTCCCGCCTCGGCCTGCTGCATTCTGTGTTTCCGCTCAAAGTCAAAAGGCTTTGTAACTACGCCGACAGTAAGGGCGCCCAATTCACGGGCAATGTGGGCAATTACCGGCGCGGAACCTGTCCCTGTACCGCCGCCCATACCCGCGGTAACAAAAACCATGTGAGCGCCGGTAAGTATTTTTTTGATTTCTTCTTCGCTTTCAAGCGCTGCCTTTTCGCCAATCTCCGGCTTGCCCCCGGCACCCTGCCCCAAAGTCAATTTGGCGCCGATCTGCAGTTTTGTTTCGGCATTACTTTTGTTTAAATCTTTGGAATCCGTATTGACGGCAATAAATTTAACGCCCCGTACCCCCTGGCGGATCATTCCGTTGACAGCGTTGGAACCTCCGCCGCCCGTTCCTACCACAACGATATTTACAGGCGGCTGTTCCAGCATGACATCAACTTTTTCCTCAGTTTCCAGTTTAAAATTTAACATGTTCCCCTCCCAAATCATTTTATATTTTCCTCAGCCGTCGAATAAACTATTCGGGCTAAAAAAATTCCTTTTCCAGCCATATTTTTAATTTTTCCCAAATAGAACTTTTAACCGGATCCGGCGCGTGAGCGGTTCCGGCGGCCCCCAGTTTTCCTTCACGTTCAAAACCTTCAAGGGCAAGACCCACCGCGGTTGAATAGGCAGGGGTCTGGTATTCTTTGGGCAGCCCTGCTTCAAGACGGGGAATCCCAATCCTTACAGGGCAGTCAAAAATATGCGCCGCAAGTTCCGCCGTTCCGGGCATCTGTGACGCTCCGCCGGAAATTACAATCCCCGCCCCCAAATGCTGGGGCAAATCAAGCTTTTCCAGCTTTTCCTTTACCATCCAGAAAATCTGTTCCATTCTGGGCTTTATAATTCCAAGGATTTCGCTTTTGGGTATTGGCTGGGGCGGACGCCCGCCAACGCCGGGTATCAGCACTTCTCCCGCAACGTCCAGATAGGGTTCCCAGCAGCAACCGGCTTCGAGCTTAATCTTCTCGGCATATTCAAGTGATATTTTTCTTATTACCGAAATATCGTTTGTTACATTGACGCCGCCGGCGGGAATGGTAATCGTGGAATACGGCGCGCCTTCCTGATACACAAGAACATCTGTTGTACCTCCGCCCAGATCAATAAGGGCGGTTCCAAGATCCTTTTCTTCGGGAAGCAGTACCGAACGGCCTGCGGCCAGAGACTGAAGTATAAGACCCGAAACCCTGAATCCCGCACGGTTTACGCATTTGATAAGATTTTGCGCGCCCGTAACTCCGCAGGTAATAATGTGGACTTCTGCTTCCAGCCGCACTCCTATCATATCCATAGGATCTTTAATCCCCCGAAGCCCATCTACAATATAACTTTGGGGAATCACCTCCAGAATCTCGCGATCCATGGGGATCATTACTTCCCGGGCAATTTTTAAAACCCGTTCAATATCCTCCCTGCCGATTTCACGGGCTTCGGCGTTTGTCCTGCTTTCCCGGGTTTTCCGTACCGCCACAGCCCCCCTGGAAGGGATGCCTGACACATGGCTTCCGCCTATGCCAACCCAGGCGCCGTGCACGGTTCTGCCGGACATCATTTCCGCATCTCCCACCGCGGCTTCTACCGCCCGCAGGGTTGCTTCAATATTTACCACAACGCCTTTTTTAATGCCCGTAGAAGGATGAATTCCAACGCCGGAAATTTCCAGCTTGCCTGTTTTATTGTCCCATTCACCGATTACGGCGCAGACTTTTGTCGAACCTATATCCAATCCGACTACAATATTATCGTTATTCAGAAAAGGCCTCCTTTGGGGTATATGACGCCATTCCCGCCCGAAAATCGACATAGTCAACTCCCGGTTCTTTTTCGGCAAGAACATCTACCATAAGCAAAGTATAACGAAGCAGATCTTCATTCAGTTCGGAAAGACGAACCCGTATTTGTTTATGTACAGGATAAAGAACTAAATCAAAACCGTCAAATGATTTTCTTGAAATCCTGATTTCTGAAACGGCTTTTAAAAGTTCCGGTTCTTTTGCCGCCAACACGTCAAGGCTTTCAAAAAAAGAATTAAACATGGCGGGAAGCCTCATGCCGGGTGCGGGATTTTCGATAACAAGGCCCGAAATTACAGGCAGTTCGGAAGAGGCGTCAAGGCCGCCGCCGGAGCCAATTTGAAATATAACCCCCGAAGAATCAAAAAACACCGGCGTCATCAGGCCATTGATTTCCGCCAAAGTTAAAGCCGCCGCTTTGCGTCCCGCAAGAATTATTTCAAGCCTGTCCGGAAAACGCTTTAAAACTTTTGCGTTTTCTATCTGAGGCAGGCTTTTAAGGGTCATTTCGACAGAACCTGTGTCCACAGCGATAAACGAAGACTGTGAATTAATACCCGCAATTTGTAAAACATCATTACGGCTTAAGCCTTCGATAGCGGTAACATTTATCCGGGAAAAAGGCATAAACGGCGTAATCACTAAAAGCCAGATTAATTCCGCAGCCGCGGCAATACAAACAGCTACAATAAGCCACTTGATGATCCTTTCCGAACGCGGACGCAACCCGGTTTCCCGGATTGTTTCTTCCGGATACATATAACCGTCCGGCATTTTACGCCTCCCCCAGCACAGGATCCGGCTCATATTCATAACTGTCCCGGGTTCCGGATATATTTACAATTAAACCCGATGCTGCCAGTGTGGTGGCAAGAGAAGAACCGCCTGCGGAAAAGAAAGGCAAAGGAATGCCGGTAGTGGGTACAGCCCCCGAAACGACCGCGATATTAAGAAGAGACTGGGTTACCACCATGGTAACAAGCCCCAGCCCCAAAAGCCGGGGGAAAATCTTTGCGTTACCCATTGCGGCCCTGTAACCCCTTATTGCAAATATTGCAAAAAGAAAAATATAAAAAAGTACTCCCAAAAAACCGGATTCTTCCGCAAAGGCGGAAAAAATAAAATCCGAATGAATTTCCGGTACGCTTGCAATCTTTCGCGTTCCCTGCCCTATCCCTTTGCCCCAAAAACCGCCGGAACTTAACGAAAGCACCGAAGATCGAACCTGGTAGCCCGCCCCCAGGGGATCAAGTTCCGGATACAAAAAACTAAAAAGGCGGCGCAGCCTGTGTTCTTTTCGTAAAACAAGAAGGCTGGCAATGGGAAACAGAATAAAAAATGCCGAAAGAAAATAACGGAATTTTACGCCGGCAAAATAAAAAATTATCAGGGCATTCATTATAAGAAATAAAGCGGTAGAAAAATTATTCTGTAAATTAATAAGCAGCGCAAAAAAGGTAGTTACCAAAACAGGGGGAATTAATTTTGAAAGGCTGTCTATATCCCGGCCTTTTTTGGCGAATATGTGGGCCAAATACAGGGGCAGCGCAAGCTTTACCATTTCCGATGGCTGATAGGTAAACCCTCCGATTTTAACCCACCTTGAGGCGCCGTTTTTTGAAACGCCGAAAGCCGGAACAAAAGTCAGGCAGCAAAGAATTATCGAAATAAGAACAATCGGCTTTACAAGGCGGCGCAGTAAATTCAAATTAATTTTAGAGCAGATTAAAAACAAAACAAAACCAGCAGCACCCAAAATAATCTGACGCGAAATTAAATAAAGTCCGTCGCCTTTGTAAAATCGTTCGGAAAAAGCGTATGACGCGGAATACAGCGTTACCAGGCCAAGGCCGGTCAACAGCAATATGCTGGCGATCAAAATATGATCCCCATGGGAACGCCCTTCCGGTATTGCGCTTTCAAACTGCCCCATAACGCCCCCTACTGTATTTTTAAAGTTGAAAGGGCAATTATTGCAAAGAGCCCGCCCAAAATCCAGAAACGAATTACCACTTTGGTCTCCGCCCAGCCCGACAATTCAAAATGGTGATGAAGAGGCGCCATTTTAAAAATCCGCTTCTTCCGCAATTTGAAAGAACCAACCTGCAGAATTACCGAAACAATTTCCAAAACAAAAACTCCGCCGATTATAAGAATAAGAATTTCTTTTTTTATGATTAACGAAATAGTCGCGATAACCCCGCCAAGGGAAAGACTGCCGACATCGCCCATAAAAACTTCGGCAGGGTGGGCGTTAAACCAGAGAAAGCCAATACAGGCCCCTGTCACGGCAAGACAAAAAACAGTCAGCTCGCCGGCGCCGACAATATAGGGAATTCCCAAATATGATGAATAATCCGCGCGGCCCGAAAGATAGGTCAAAATTGTCAATGTAATAAATACCAGTATAAGAAGCCCCGCAAGAAGCCCGTCGAGGCCGTCAGAAAAGTTTACCGCATTTGATTCCCCTACAATTAGAAGCACCCCAAAGGGAACAAACAGAACTCCCAAATCAAGAACCGGATTTTTAAAAAATGGTATATACAGTTTGGTAATTTCTTCCCCGCCTGTAAAATAAAGAATAAGCATTACCGCAATTGCGACGGTAAATTGAAGGATGAGCTTTGCCCACGCGGGAAGGCCGTCGGAATTGCCTTTGGCTACCTTAAGATAATCATCAACAAAACCAATAACGCCAAAAGCGGTAAAAGCACCCAAAGCCAGATGAACCCGCCAGTTGGAAAGATCCATAAAAAGGAACATCGAAATTAACACAGAAACAATAATAAAAATGCCGCCCATGGTTGGGGTGCCGCTTTTTACCAGATGGCTTGCCGGCCCGTCTTCACGGATAGCCTGCCCAACTTTAAGGCGTTTTAGGGCGTCAATGATCCTGGGGCCGAAAGTAAAACAGACAAGCAGGGTAACCAACGCCGCATAAGCGCCCCGGAAAGACAAATACTGAAAAACATTAAAAGGGGTAAAATATTTAACCAGGGGGTAGATAAATTCAAGAAGCATTTAATAAACTCCCCCGGCTGGTGAGCGTTCTTTTTCTCCCAAAAGAACGCCCGAGAGCCGTTCAAGCGCACAGCCCCGGGAAGCCTTAAGCAGAACCAGGTCTCCGGGACGCAAATAATTTTCAAGCTCGTCTTCCAGGTCTTCCATGCTTGCGGTATGGTAAAAGGGGAAGAGGCGGGAAGCAAGAACCGCCGCGGTAGTTTCCGTCTCCGCGCCGTAAAGAAAAACTTTTTCGGCCAGTGATGACGCCAACAGCCGGCCCGCTTTCCGGTGGGCGTCTTCGGAAGCATCTCCCAATTCCAGCATTGAGCCTATTATATAGACTCTGCGTCCCGGCCAGTCGAGGCTGTCGCAAAAATCGACAGCAGCTTTAAGGCTTTCGGGGTTAGAGTTATAACAATCCCTAATTACCGTCATGGGGCCGGAAATAATTTCCCCCCTGCCAAAAAGGGGCCTAACCGATTCAAGACCCTGCCGTATTCCCTCGCCGCTTATACCAAGCTCCACGGCGATTGCCAGAGCCGCGATAGCATTCGCCAGATTAAAAGCCCCGGGCAGGTGGAATACGCAGGGCTTGCCGGCCCAGCGTATTTCCGTCCCAAAAAGCCCCATATCCCTAACGCCTTCCAGATCCTTTAGGGATCCGGCGCTGTAATACTCTACATTTCCCTTTAAACCCCGGGCCAAAAAATCACAGTATTCGTCATCCGCGGGAATAAAGGCTTTTTCCGTTCCCCGGAAAAACGCAAAAATATTTTTTTTCTCCTCAGCTATTGCCCGCTTTGTGCCGAGAATTCCGATATGGGCGGAACCAATATTTGTAATCAAAGCAAGCTGAGGTTTAAGCACTTCCGCCAATTCCGTAATCTCCCCCCGGCGGTTCATCCCCATTTCGAAAATTCCAAGCTCATGAAACGGCCTTACATTAAAAGCCGAAACGGGCATTCCGGTTTCGGAATTCAGGTTCCCGCTGTTTATCACCGTATTTTTTTCCCGGCCAACAAGAGCGGCGGCTATTTCTTTGGTGGTACTTTTTCCGGCGGAGCCCGTAATCCCCACTTTGACAAGCTTGGGAAATTTCTCAAGGTATCTGGCAGCGGCATTCTGAAGCCCCTTAAGGGTATCTTCAACAATAATAACATTTCCGTTATAGCGGGCGGCAAGGGAAGCAATACCGGAATCAGGATCTTCCGTCCGCGAACGTGCTGTCATAATACCCGACGCGCCTGACTTAAAAGCAGATTCTATATAATTATGACCGTCCTGCCTTTCTCCCTTAAGGCAGACAAAAAGAGAACCCTGTTTTACCTGCCTGGAATCAACTGCCACCCGGGAAAAACCTTTTTCCCCGCCGGGCAGCCAAACCGCGTCCAGAGCTTGCCTTAATTCATTAAAACCCATAATAGCCTGATTATCCATTGGAATCGTTACTGCCTCTTTTTAATTCGTACCTGAAGCACATCTTCAGGCTGTATTTCCACAAGCCCCAAATCGTATCTGGCAATACTGCCTATCCGTTCGGAGGATGAAAGAACGGCTATCCCCGCAATCAGCCGTTTATTGCTTTCCACCCAGTCTTCCTGGACTGCCTCAAGGCGCCTGACTTCCCGATCCAGCCTGCTGTAGCGGATAGACTGCCAGGCGGTAATGCCCAGGAACATGGGAATGGTCAATACCACAAAGTAAAGAAAGAAATACCGCCTAAACATATTCATGCCTCATCCAAAACTTTTTCCACCGCCCTGAGCCTGGCGCTCCGTGAAGACGGATTAATTCTCAGTTCTTCCTCACTGGGAGCCACGCCTTTGCGAGAAAGCAGATTTACCGCCCGGTTCCCTCCACATTTACATATCGGCGCTTCCGGCGGACAGATACAGTCCCGGTTTTTTTCCCGGAAAAAGTTCTTTACGATTCTGTCTTCCGCGGAATGGAAAGAAATTACCCCCATCCTTCCGCCGGCTTCCAAAACCCGAAGGGCGCCCTCAAGCAGATCCGGCAGCCGCGAAAGCTCGCCATTAACCGCGATACGCAAAGCCTGAAAAGTTTTTGTCGCCGGATGTACAGGCCCCCGCCTGTACTCAGGCGGAACTGCCCTTTCTACAATTTCCGCCAGCGCCACGGAACTTGTAAGCGGCGCCGCTTTCCGCGCTTCGGCAATCGCCTTTGCGATACGCCGGGAATAACGCTCCCCGGCGTTTTGGTACAGCAAATCCGCCAATTCATTTTCCGGAAGCCTCGCCAAAAGTTCCGCCGCGCTTAAGCCGGACGATACATCAAGGCGCATATCCAAAAGTTCATCATAACGAAAACTAAAACCCCTGTTTCCTTTTTCATAATGAAAAAGGCTGACACCCAAATCAATAAGTATCGTATCCGGCCGCTTAAAGGCGCCGGGATACTCGCCAAAAAAATCATGGGACCAGCCATGATAAAACTGAACACGCTCGCCGTAAACGGAAAGCCGGGCTTTGGCAATATCCTGTATTGAAGAATCCGCGTCTATTCCTATTATCCTAAGGCTGGGAAAACGCGAAAGAAACGCCTCGCTATGCCCTCCTTCTCCAATAGTCGCGTCTACCATCAGCTCTCCGTCTTTCCGGGGAGCCAGATAGCGAAGCGTTTCCTCCAGCAAAACCGGAGTATGGATTACTTCCAAAGATACCACCTTTATACAAACAGGGTCGTCGGCCCCATTTCTTCCAAAACTTCCTGAAGGTTCTCTTCACTTTCGCTAAGGAAGGCGTCATAACGATCGGAATCCCACAATTCCAGATGCTTATGAGCCTCCAGAATCTTGCAATCCCGGGTAAGGCCCGCAAATTCCCGTAAACTCTGGGGAACGGCGATACGTCCGGCCTTGTCAATTTCCACATCCACCTTTGGTACAATAAAGCGATAGCGTATAGCCTGGGATTTTTTCAAAGACACCGGAATGGACATAAGGGTTTCGGAAAACCTTTCCCACTCTTCCGGGAAAAAGAGCCAAAGACCTTTTGCATCCCCCTTTGTGAGAACCAGCTTGTTTTCCTTCATACTGCTCCGGATTCTGGCAGGTACGCTGATCCTGCCCTTGTCATCCAGAGTACAAAAATGTTCCATTCCCCTTTTTCCTAAAATCCCCTATTTTTTACCACAATCTACCACCTAAACACATTATTTGCCCATATAAATTTATCGTCAAGAGGAATTCAGAAAAAATTATCATTAGTAGACACTTTTTTTTCTTATTAACAAAACATTTGTAAAGTGAAATCGCTTAGTTGCAATATTTATGGGGCTTGGGATACTCTTTTCCTATGTACATGGAAGAGTATTTTATTGTTTTTCCCGAAGGCGATGTCCAGGAAGTACCCGGCAGACTCCGGATAAATCAACTGGTAGATGTGAACGGCGTCCCCGTCCCCCTCCCGCTCCCGACCAACCGCATGATAGTTTTCAGGATTGCCCGGATTCAAACCAAAGAGATGAAGGGGTCCAGCGAAACCTATCATTATCTTGAACAGCTTAGCGCCGAAGAATTGCTTGAATACTGCAGTGCGTAAAAAGGCCCCATCCATCGGCACAGAGCGGGAAAGCAGCCTGCACCGGGAGCTTAAATACCGCTATTCCGGGAAAGACGGCGAAACCGAGATCACGGCAGGTGATTTTGTCTGTGATGCCCGTACCGGAAACGGCGAACTGGTAGAAGTCCAAACCGGAAACTTTGGGCCGCTGAAAGAAAAAATCAAAATCCTTTCACAAAAAAACAAAATCCGCATTATCCATCCCATTATCATTAAAAAACATATTGAACTTTACGATACCCGGGGAACGCTTGTGTACCGGCGAAAAAGCCCCCGTAAAGGCAGCATGTGGGATCTTTTTAAGGCCCTGCTTTACGCCCCGGGCCTTGCGGGCGCGAAAAACATCGTTATAGAGCTTGCCTGTGTCGATGTCCTTGAAAAACGCATAGACGACGGCAAAGGTTCCTGGCGGCGCAAGGGCGTCAGCATTGAGGACAAAAGCCTTTTGCACTGGCACGAATCCATTGTTTTACAGAAATTAAAAGATTACTGCCGTTTTATACCTTTTGAAAAAGACGAAACATTTACCGTGCGGGATTTTAAAGAAAAAACCAAAATCGATATTTATCTGGCGCGAAAGTGTCTTTACACCCTTGACAAAATGGGCCTCGTTAAACGTATAGGCAAACAGGGGAGATCGATTGTTTATAAAAAAGCAGATAGGAAAGCACTGATTAATTCAATCGAGAATTAATCAGTGCTACTTGAGGCTGTTCCAAAACTAACATCGAACCTAAGGTTCGCATTTTGGAACAAGCTCACTTTACGATATTTTCTACCAGGAGTCGGGCATATCGTCGGGGTCCCGGTTATCCTCGGCAAAGAGGTCTGTTACCGCCCGCAGATCGTCAAAATAGATGTAATAACTGCCATAGGCCTCCATTGGGTCAACATCAACACGCAAACCGGTTATTTTGATGCCCAATTGGTTATTGTAGTGGTAATTTCGCTGGACTATGCCGTTCCTGCCATCGTCCGCCTGGGGAGGAATGGCAACGGTAAGCTTTTTCCAGCCCTGGAAATTCAGCTTGCCTACATAAAGCTCGAAAGGCCGGCCAAAGAAGTCTACCAGAAGAAGCTTAAGTTCGTGGTTATAGTTACGCCCTACGACCCAGATAGATACCGTCTTGGTAATCCCTTCAATGGGAATGGGACGTAAGGGGTAAAGGGTAAAAGAAGTATGGCCCCGGTGGATAAAATCTACCCTTGAACCAAGGACATATTTATCGGGGATATTCTTTCCGTCTTCCTCCGGAATAGGCTCTTTACCCATAGGTCCGCCAATACCGTCGCCGTCCGGGTCCGGAGCGGCAAAAAGCCTGGTGGTTACATAGCCGTCATCAGGGGACATGGTAGAAAGCCAATATCCGTCTTTTTCAAACTTGTCAACGGAAACTTCTTTAAGATGCTGCTGGGCTTCGTCAAGGCCAAGCCTTGTAGGATCGGCTCCGCCCACTTCGGACCGCTGCTGGGCGCAGAGAGCGCCGGCGGTAAACAGAACTAACAATATAATAAAAAATCGTTTCATTTCCGGACTCCTTAATTTGATCTGCCAGATCCGCCGTCCGCGCTTGCCCAGATTTCCTGAACACGGTCGGGATCGGCTAATTCATCACCGTCGTAAAAGGATTCAAAGGTGTCCGTCAACACTTTGAACTGATCAAAATACACATAAAAATTCTCTACTCTCTCCAGGGGGGTTGTCCAGATCCTGAATTTGATAAATGTAAGGCCTTCAAGCCGGGGAAGAACCCGTTTTGACTGCCGTATGCTTGTGGGAATTCTTGCCCGCATATTCTTCCAGCCTGTAAAGCCGATATTACCTACATAGATATTGTGCACTACTCCCTGGTAATCCCTAAAATACGCTTCGATGTAATAATTCAGGTTTGCGCCCCATACCCACATATCCAGATACGAAATCCGGCCGGGAATGGGGATTTCAAAAGCTTTTTCATCATCCCCCTCGCCGGAAACGGGGTAAAGATCTACCCAGTTATAGCCCCGGCGGTCGAATTTACCCCACACGCCGATACTTTTAAGATCTTTTCCTTCGCGGTTCGTACCGAAAAGCGCCTGGGGGAAAGAATTCGCATACGCCAGCTTGGGAAATTGTTCATCATCGATTTTTGACGCGAATTTGCTGGCATCCAGCTTCCAGGAAAAATCGTACTGGTAGGTTTTACTCCCCACGGTCCATTCGTGAGCGGTATTGCCGTCGAAGGTTTCCAGAACAATCGCCTCGTAATCGTTGGTAAATTCATCTCCAAAGGCTGAAAAAGCGGCCATCCCTGCCATAAGAATTAAGCATAAAATCTTACTTAATACTTTGAAACTGCCCTGTCTCATCCCATACTCCTTTGTCCAATCCTTGGGTCTGTGGATACATTCTATTATATTGCCTTATGGGATCTTTGTCAAACCTCTACAAGCCTTATGGCGCACAAAAGTTAAAAGGATCCCACAGGGATTTATTGCATTATCGGCTAATCCGGCGCTTTGGAGCCGGTTTTTTTTTGCTTTTTTTTAAAATTATTTAAAGATCTTCCCCGTTTTTACCGATTAAAGATTCTTTGGATAAAGCCCTGAGGCTCTTTTCAAGGGCTTTATTTTCGATATGTCCTCCGGGAAAAATAATCTCCGAGGCCAGGGCCTCCCCTTCCCCGCCGGATTCAAGCAGTTTTACCGCCTGTTCCGCCAGCGCCCAGGGTGAATCGTCAAAGAGCGCCTTTACCCCCCCGGGCGTCATACGGGGATCAACCCAGGAAAAAAGTATAACCGGCAATTTCAGGTTTTTTTCAAAAAACCTGGACGCCTCGCCGGAAATAACCGTACAGGCTATGTTCTGCCAGGCGGCATAATCGGAATTTACATTGAGGAAAATGGGATTCCGGGTAAAGCCCCCGGCTTTAAGGCCCTCCATAAAGGCATCCCTGTCGGCCTGGGAAAGGCCAAGTTCATGATATAAAAGGATCCCGCCCTCCGGCCCGTCCATAAGGGCTGTCGAAAGGCGCCCCGCCCGGTAATAATCAAGATTTGTGTCGGTACGAATAACCCGGGGGCCCGGTTCGTCCGCCGCCTGAACCGGCGGAACCACCCTGCCCTGAAGAACCAGCATAGGGACTAAAGGATTTTCCTCGAAATAGCGTTTGGCCCCGGCGGCATAACGGTAAGGAAAAAGCACCGCGTAGGGCTGCACGGATTTTTGCCTGAGCGCTATGGCGATCTGCTCCGGCCCGGCCTGATCGGATACCATAACGGCAAGAACCCTGCGGCGCAGCCTGAACAAAAGCTCCGCCTGCCTAAGGCGCATCCTGAATTGGCCGTAAATTATATTAAAGGAAGAATCTGTTACTATCAGGACCGGCGGACGGGAAAAGAAAAAAAGCCCTGTCAAAAGAAGAAGCCCAACAAAGAATATGGGGAGCAGTTTTTTCATTTTAGGGAATCCCATGTTTGAAAGATACCGTTATTAGCCCATTGAAACAAGGGGATGGCTTTCCTGCCGGTTCAGCGCCCTTGAGTAAGGGCCGCGGTAATGCCGGAACTAAAAAGAATCGCCAGAGGGATCCCTACCAGCGTAAAAACCTTCCAGAACCTTGAGCTCTTTACGTATTTCGCGGATAAGTCCGATTGCGCTTTGTAGGTTTCCGACATTTCGCCCAGCTCGCCCCTGAGCTTCCTCAATAAGCCATCTTGCCCGGCTATGGAGTTCTCTTTCTCGAACGAGATCTGCTCTTGTCTTGTCAAGTTCTCCTTCAAGTCCTGCAATTGTTTCTCCAGCGTTTCGTTGCAGGTTATCGTATCGTTGATTAAGCTCTCTAATTCTTCCAGCTGACTGTCGATTGTAGAAAAACCCGTCTGCTCCGAAGAAAGCTGATACGAATCCGAGGCATCCTGCGAACACAATACCTGCGGCAAGGCCACACAAAAAACCATACAAATACCTATTTTTAACTGACACATTAATATCCTTCCTGGATATAAAATACAAAAAACCGTTAAAAAAAGCAATCAATAACTCCGCCGCAAGTGGGGTATGTTGTTCTTATAAGGTGGTTGCACTCAGGGTTTAATACTTTTTAGCCGCCTCAAGGGCGGGGTATTAAACCCCTTAAGCACGAATAAACCGTTGAAAATAATCCTGCAAAAATGCCTCGCCTATTTACTCGTTGCCTAACGAGATTTTAGCAGCAAAACTCGTTCGATAACGAGTAAGCACATTTACTGACAACACAAACAGGATGCCGGCTGAAGCCCCGTATGGCGGCGTTTAATCACTTCACATCTGAGCAAGGACGAAGGCCTTGACGATGAAAGCCGCCGTATGGCGGCGTTTAATCACTTCCTATCTGAGCAAGGCCGAAGGCCTTGACGAAAGAGTCTCCTTTGTGGTAACTTAAGGCGTAAACGGCAAAGCCGTTAATCGGGCAATAGCGCAGTTGGTTTAGCGTACAAGTCTGGGGGACTTGGGGTCCCCGGTTCAAATCCGGGTTGCCCGACTAAGGGATTTTTTTGACTGACGCAAGTCCTTATATTATAAGGACTTAGGGTGAACTACCTCACGAGAGGCGTTCATAACCTATCGTAAACGTGTACCGACACATAAAACGACACATGGGTTTATCCCGTGTAGATCGTTTTCAATG
>JAIRLQ010000024.1 GCA_031259345.1 Treponema sp. | reverse complement strand
CTGCTTGCGGCTGAAGCCTACGGAAAATCCGGCGGCGTATCGAGCGAAACTCATCCGGATGCCCTGGCCCATTACTACAATGCCTTTAAAGCATATCCCCGCCGGGGGCTGTTTTATTTGCAAATGGCAAGAAATTATGAAGAAGCTCTTATCCCAGAGGCGGGCCCTTCTTATGCTCTTGAAGAAGGGATCCTGCTTCGTAAACGGGATCTTGCCGCCGGAAGCCTTGGGGGCTTTAATCCCCTTTGGGAACGGGACATGATTGCCGGCGCGTTTGTTGAACTGGCCAAAAGCGGGCCGGGAAGGGAAAGGCGCGATGCCGCGGAGCGGCTGTTTGCCCTTAACCGCGGCGCCCTGCGCCAGAACGGAATACGCCTTCCGGCGCTGCTTCGGATCACAGGGGCCGGCTCCAAAACCGAAAGGGCCCTGCGTAAGGCCGCCCGCTCCGCCGGCATAGAGGACACTCCCGATCTAGGGAACAGGTACGTTCTAAGCTTTGAGGCCCGGAATGAGGACGAAAAAATACTCTGCACGCTTTTCGACAATGGCCGGGGGATAACGGTATTCCGGGGCGACATCGCCCTGCCCTCTCTTTCCGGCAAAGACAGGACGGATTTTGCCCAAACCCTGGGCAATGGAATTTTTAACGCGTTTTGACAAAACTGCTGACAGGCCCCCAAAACGAACATTCCGGGGTATTCGCCCGTCAGAAAGCTCTGCTATAATTCCATATCCCATCCGCTGAGCCACGAATTCATTGTGTACTGAATATTATTGGCATCGCAGATGGTTCTGAACTTGTCTAAAACCATAAAGTTTTTAAGTACAGGTGATTGCATAAAGTTTTGTTTTAATGTTTCTTCGATTTCAATGGCATTTTTATCGTCAATGCCCAAAGTTTTAAAAAACTTTTGGGTGTTGGCTATGTCAAGATCGCACCAAGATTCCTTGTAGTCTTCAACTTCGATATGCAGTGTGCCATTTTCCAGAATGATCCACACTGAAGCCGGGTCACCGTTTGGGTCGCCGTCGCGGCCAAGATCGATTTTAAACTTCATGGTTATAACCCTCCATAACGTTTTCCTGATTGGGCTTGTTCCAAAAACTGAAGTTTTGGAACAGCCTCTACTAACTGAACGTAAAATAAAAATCCGCCTCTAAATCCTGTAAAAGCGAGGGGTGTGCCGGATGCCAGCCAAGCGTTTTCCGGGTTATTTCACTTGAGGCGGGATTGTCCGTTCCCGCGATTAGTCCCAGAAAACCAAAATGGTTCATGGCTTCTTCCGGGGAAATAGAAACAACGGGAATATGTAACCGTTTGCCTATTGCTTCGGCGATTTCACGAAACGTTATTTCCCCGTCATCAACCGCCTGATAACGGGAACCGGCCGTTGCTCTTTCCACAGCCAGACAAAAAAGATTCGCTACGTCCAACCGGTGTACGGCATGACAACGGTTTGAGCCGTCTCCAATATAAGCGGAAACTCCTTTCTTTCGGGCAATGTCAATAAACAGGGGAACAAAGGCGTGCATATCGCCTTCGCCATGCACCAGGCGGGAAGGACGGACAACGGATACAAGCACATCGCGTTTCGCGTAGGGAAGCGCCGCCGTTTCAGATAAACGATGGGGCCCAATCGGATCAAAGCCGGTATTCTCAGTTACTACTTGCCCGGGTGTTCCCACAGGGACGCCCGATGTTACCACAAAAGGACGATGCGATCCTGCCAGTGTTTCCCCGATTGTCTCTATTGCCCGCCTGTCTGTTTCAGCGCCTGCGTCAAAGTCTGATAAATTATGTGCGAACGCGATATGAATGACGGCATCAGCGGAATCGGCTCCGCGTTTTAAACTGTCAACATCTTCAAGGGAACCCTCTTGTACCGCCGCTCCCATCTTTTCCAGTAATTGCGCCGATGATTTGGAACGGGCAAGGCCGATAACCGTATGACCCGCGTCCAATAATTCACGAACTACAGCGGACCCAATAAATCCCGTGCTGCCTGTAACAAATATACGCATTATATTTTTCTCCTTTCCAACCGGGTTATTGAATACGTCCAATGGGGCGGCAAAGCACATAGAGCCTCGTTGTTACGCGAAGTTGGACGTGTTTATAATATTTATTATTCTGTTTATTTCTTCATTATTTTCAGTCTTAAAATTAAAATCCGGCATCTTATCTGTTACATGTTTTGGAACAAGATTATGAGAAGTATCTTTTATCCATATTAGGTTTTCAGGTGTATTATTATTTCCATCATTTGATATATGATGAACCTGCCATCCACAGGCATCATTATACGGAAACTCGCACCATACTTCAGCAACAAATCGCCAAACAGGATAATGTATATCTTTTGTTTTTATATAAAACCACCCCTCTTTTTCTTCAATTTGTTTTTCTATTATGTCATTTATTTTTATTCTTCCATAATTACTAACCCCAATGTTATATTCCCTGAATTTGTTACTTTCCAAAAAGGACCTGAATTCTATATATGCAAAATTAATATTTTTAGGGTATCTCCTAAATATTTCGCCGGGTAATCTTTTATTTGTTGTTATTTTATGCATATATCTTTTTATAATATGAATTATTGCAGCGTCGGCTTTTGACACAATTAATTCTTTTAACTCATCAAGAGAATAAATGATATTATGGTTTAAAACACCTTCCCTTTCCATAACCGGAGATTTATCATCGGAAACGCCGGCATCAATTGCCGCCAATAATTGATCAATTTCATATTGTGAAAGTATTTTAGTCATAAAAATATCCTCCGGTATACTATTTTAATGTTTTTATCTCTACAAAAGTATCTGCCAGTACCATCACACTATAATACACCAAAAGATATTTTGTAAGCCGTTCCTGCGATAAGTGCAGCCAATATGTTAGTATTTTAGTCTTTTATTAGGCGATAAAACATGTAAGGAGTTAATCTTCTTCCCTCAATATTTTCCTCGACAAAACCACAGTTTATGATATAATGAAATTATGCCAAAAGTGTTTACAGCAGCGGCGTTGTGCGCCGTAGGGGCTGAAAAGGTAGTTTCCAACGAAATCCGCAAAATGGGCCTTAAAATCGAGGAAAGCGGCTTTGGGCGGGTGCGCTTTAAGGCCGGCCTTGCGGATCTTTACCGCTCTTTAATCGGCCTCTATGCCGCGGACCGGGTGCTTCTTGAAGCGGGGCGCTTCCCCGCCGCGGACTTTGACGCCCTTTTTAACGGGGTTAAAGCCATTGCCTGGGAAGAATTTGTCCCCGGCGGTATGGGGCTCCGGGTTGATAAAGTGCGCTCCAACCGTTCGCGGCTAAGAGCCGAAACAAGCATTCAGGCGATAGTCCACAAAGCCGCCGCCGGAAGACTGTGCGAAAAACAGGGCATCTTAAAGCTTCCCGAAGGCGGCGACGAGGCGGAAATCCGGGTTTATGTGGAAAAAGACAATGTTTCCATCCTTCTCGACCTGTCCGGGGAGCCCCTTTTTAAACGCGGTTACAGAACAGAAGGCGGCGCCGCCCCTTTACGGGAAACCACGGCGGCAGCCATCATCAGAATGGCAGGATGGAAACGGAAGTTCCCCCTTTACGATCCCTTTTGCGGTTACGGGACTATTGCCGCCGAAGCCGCTCTTTACGCCTGGGATCTGGCGCCCGGGCTGGGGCGGCATTTTACCCTGGAAAAACTGCTCATTTCCGACAGGGCGCAGGAATTGCAGATTCGGAATGAATTTCTTTCAAAGGTTGATTTTAGCCGGCTGGTGCGCATAAGCGGAAGCGATGCCGATCCTTCTGCCGCCTTAGGCGCGAAGGCAAACCTGGAACGTATGCTGCGCCCCCTTACAGGCAGAACGGAAATGAGGCCGTCCATGCCGGAGATAAAAGTCCTTGCCATGCAGGAAGCTTCCGCCCCGGCCGGGGAAAGCGGCTTCATCATCACCAACCCGCCTTACGGGAAACGCCTGGGAGACCTTGCGGAAACCGAAACCCTTTACGCACAAATGCCGGTCCTGGCAAAACGCTTTTCAGGCTGGAAACTTGCCCTTATTACGGATCACCCCGGCTTTGAGTCATTTTTCGGCAGAAAGGCCGACTCCTGCAAAGAGATCACCAATGGCGCAATTCAAACCTTTTTATATCAATACGACAAATTATGAAAACCGGAGCAGAAAAATATGTCTATTGTAGTTGAACATGACGAACGCCGTCACAATATCCTGAGCAAAGCTCTTGATGTATTCATGGACGAAGGTTTCGAAGACGTAACCTTTCAAAAAATCGCGGATAGATGCGGGATAACCAGAACCACCCTCTATATCTATTTTAAAAACAAAAAGGACATTTTCAATTTCAGTATCAAACAGCTTTTGCAGGATGTCGAAAATGATATACTTCTTGCAAAAAAGGTAAAAAATATTTCCCATACCGAAAAGCTGATTCGGGTTATGACAGTGATCATAGAAAGGCTTGAAGAAAACCGGCGGCTTCTTTCGGTAGTGCTGAACTATCTTTTCTTTATCGCAAAAAGCGACTATGATCCCGATAAACGGGTTAGGCGCCGCACGGTAAAACTGAGGCATATTCTTGCCACCATGATCAACGACGGCGTAAAAGACGGTGAATTTTTTCCTGTGAATGTAAAGGACGCCGACGAGCTTCTTTACAGCTTTGTAGAATCGGCGGTTTTCAGGCTGGCCATTTTGCGCAGGGAGTATGTTGCAGAAATAAAAGATGCCATAAAACTTGCCATCACGCGTTTTAGGGCTTAGAAACAGGGGGGCCGGATGGCGGAAAAAATCAGGGTCGGTATTTTATTCGGCGGCAAATCGGCTGAACACGAAGTATCCCTTCAATCGGCAAAAAATGTATACGACGCCATGGACCGCAAAAAGTACGATCCTGTTCTTATCGGCATAGACAAAAACGGCCGCTGGCTTTTAAACGACGAATCCCGCTTCCTTCTGGATGCCGAAGATCCCAGGCGCATACGCCTTAACCCTTCAAGCGAAAGTGTAGCCCTGGTTCCCGAGTCGGGAGGCGTCATTTCCGCGCTTTCCACAGGCGCCCGGTGCGGGGCCATCGACGTTGTATTCCCCATACTCCACGGCCCCCTGGGAGAGGACGGGGCGGTTCAGGGGCTTCTTAAACTGGCGGATATTCCCTTTGTAGGCGTTGGCGTACTTGGGTCGGCAGCCGGCATGGACAAAGACGTTATGAAACGCCTTCTTTCTTACGCCGGCCTGCCTATCGGCAAATTTTGCGCTGTCAAACGGACGGACAAAATACCGGACTTTGGGGAAATCACCGCCGCCCTGGGCCTGCCTGTTTTTATTAAACCCGCCAACATGGGATCTTCCGTAGGCATAAGCAAGGTTCATACCGGCAAAGAATACCCGGCGGCAGTTGAAGAGGCGTTCCGCTACGATACCAAAATTATCTTTGAGGAATTTATCCCCGCAAAGGAATTGGAATGCGCCGTTCTGGGCAACGAAGATCCCAGAGCCTCCGTCGTGGGGGAAGTTAAAACAACCCACGATTTTTATTCTTACGATGCCAAATATATTGATGAAAAAGGCGCCGTTCTGGAGATACCCGCCCGGCTGCCCCCGGAAATTTCCCAAAAGGTACGCTCTTTGGCAATCCGGACTTTTAAGGCCCTTGAATGTGAAGGCCTAAGCCGCGTGGACTTCTTCCTTAAAGAAAACGGGGAAGTCCTTGTTAACGAGATTAATACCATGCCGGGCTTTACCCGGATCAGCATGTACCCAAAATTGTGGGAAGCTTCGGGGCTGTCCTACACGCAACTTATAGACGAATTAATTGAATTGGCGATAAAGCGCTATAACTTTGAAAAGAATATAAAAACTTCAATTTAGCCTTAGCCGCGGCGCCTTACGCCTTATCCGGCCTTAGCCCCGGCAAGTCCCAGCGGGGGGGCAGCCGCGCCGGGACGCCTTTGGAATCCACAAAAGCCCAGGTAACTTTTGCCTCTACAATCAGGTCTTCGCCCCGGAATATTTGCTGGGCAATAACCCCCGAAACGGCGCCTTTTTTTACAGGCCAGGAACGGATAAGAAGCAGTTCGTCCGTAAAGGCGGACTTTTTGTAGTCGATTTCTATCCGGGCCACATAGACGCCGTACCCCGCCTTAAGCGCCCCGGGATAATCAAAGCCTATGCCTTTAAGGAATTCATACCTGGCATATTCCAGATAGTTGAGGTAATTGGCATTGTTTACATGTCCGTAGCTGTCGCACTCGTAACTGCGGACCTGTAACGAACATTCGATTATCATAAAAACAGTGTATCACTTCCGCTTGTCTCTGTTCAATAATCATGTTAAATTCCCGTATGTTTAGTTATTGCCCTTCCTGCGCTTCCAATAAAATTGAATTTAAAAACAACAAGGTTTTTAAATGCCCGGACTGCGGTTTTACCTATTACCACAATACCGCCGCCGCCACAGGCTGCGTCATTAGCTCGGATGATAAAGTTCTTCTCGTGGTCCGGGCTAAAGACCCCGGCAAAGGCAGGTACGACCTTCCCGGCGGCTTTGTGGATCCCGGTGAAGGCGCTGTGGACGCTCTTTGCCGGGAAATTAAAGAAGAGCTGGGCTGGGCGCCGCCGCCGGACGCAGACCTGCGGCTTTTTGCGTCTTTCCCCAATACCTACCCCTACAAGGGCGTTGTGTACAATACCTGTGATTTATTTTTTTCCCTGTCCGCGCCGGGCCTTACGGAAAAAGATCTTACCCTTGCCACGGATGAAATTGACAGGGCGGTGTTTCTAAGGCCCGAAGAAATTGAAGAAAACGACATTGCCTTTAAATCTGCCCGGCTGGCGCTTGCCGCATTTTTTCATTTAAAAAAAGACTAGAGTTGTTCGAAAACTCATAACCTTAAAGGGCCAAACTTTACGAAGCAGAATTCGGGGGGCCGCCGGGGCTCATCCGTTCAAGCTCCTCACGCGCTTCGCGCCCTGTGTGTAATCATAAAGCAATAAACACTTTAAATAACTCTGCGTCCACGGGCGGGGACAATCACCTACGCAAAAACTATGGAGGAGTCCGCTTACGAGCCCCGCCCTTGTGTTCCTTTTATTTCCTTACCGGGGCTTTCTCTACTCATGGGCAATACCCACATTGCTTTTCACTGAAACACTGCTACAGGGCGGGTCTCTCCAGCGGGGAATTCCATAGATGTTTTTGCTCCGGGGATTGCCCCCGCCCTGGAACAGGCTTATTCCTGTGTTGATTGCATTTAGGATTCCACTATAGTGGGGAATATGAAGCCGCCCGGCGTCCTGTTTGCGTTATCGGCAAATATGCTTGCTTTGCGATGGAGCGGGGGCGGCCCCGCC
>JAIRLQ010000496.1 GCA_031259345.1 Treponema sp. | reverse complement strand
AGCAGAATTTCGAGCCGGTAAAGCAGGGGCAGGACCACTTCCCGCGCGGCGCCCCGAACCCTATAGGCCAGGCTTGTGTCCAGAATGTCAACGCTTGTGGCGCCCAGATGAACCAGGGGCGCAAGATCGGGGGGAACTCTGGTCTTCAGCACGTTCACCAGGGCGCGGATATTGTGGCGGGTCTTTTCCTCCTCCGCGTAAACATCGGCCGGGTCAATTCCGGCGGCCGCCTCGTCCAGCGCCTTCCGCAGTTCCGGCGTCAGGGCGCCGCGCAGGGAAAGATGCGCCGCGACAAGGGCAAGCTCCGCCTTTACACAGGCGGCAATCGACGCTTCCTCGGAAAGCCAGGGCACAAGCGCGTCAAAGACCGCCTGCTCGGAAATCGAATACCGGTGATCCAGGGGGGAAATGTTCCGAAAAATATTGCGGGCTTCCATACACGATTGTAAAATTTTTCGCGGGACTTTGTCCAGTGGTACGATTACGGATTCGGCGTATTTTGGGAGAAGCGGACTTGCCCGCAAGTCCGCGGATCTGACTGCCCCTTCGCGGTTGGTTTTTTCAAAAAAACGCTTGACAAGTACAAAAAATGGGGGTATTGTTAAATCAACGTATTACGGAGAGCGTAAGAAGTTATTGTAATCGGGGGCGTTTCTTATGGGATAATTTCGATTTAGGGATAGTCTGAATACACTAAAGCGGTCCGTTTTGAGCGTCCGGATTAATTCCCGCAGATCCGGGCCGCGCCAATCCACGAATCGCGGGTCAGGCTGGTCAAAGCCGGCGCATATAAACAGGAGAAAAACCGGCCCGGCACAAGGCGGTTAAAAGGTGGTGGTATGCAGCAAATAAAAAGAGCCATAAAACGTTTCTTTATCATGCAGGAAAGCGGCGTCCTCATCCTGACTGTACTGTTTATAATTATTGTAGCAACCAGAAACAGGGTATTCCTCTCCCAGGCGAATATTCTCAATGTCCTTAGGGCATCGGGTTTTACGTTGATAACAACTGTCGGCATGACTCTGGTACTCATTGCCGGCGGACTGGACCTTTCGATCGGCTCGGTGTTGTCTCTCGGAGGCGTCACCTGCGCAATGGCGCTGGACGCGGGTCTGCCTGTATTCCTCTGCATCCTCATCGGCATTGCGACCGGCGCGCTGGTTGGGACTTTTAACGCGGTTATAATTGTTAAAATAGGCATTCCTCCCCTGATGGTTACCCTCGGGACGCAGTATGTCGCACGTGGCTTCTGCATTGGGCTTACCAAGGGCGTCCCTATTTTTCCATTGCCGCAGGTATTCCAGAACATTGAGCAGCAGAATTTGATCTGGAAGATACCCAACATTGTAATAATAGCCCTGACCCTTTCGCTGATCGCCTTCGTTGCGATGAAATACACAACCTTTGGCCGTAATGTCTACGCGGTAGGAGGCAATGCCGAAGCCGCCCGTATTTCCGGCGTTAATATCAACAAAGTTTACTACTCTGTTTACATAATTACCGGGGCTCTGGCGGGGTTGACCGGGGTACTGATGGCTTCGCGGCTTGGTTCAGGGCAGGCCACCGCCGGAACAGGTTACGAATTGACCGTGATTGCCGCCGCCGTAATAGGCGGTACCAGTACTTTCGGCGGCATTGGTTCCGTTGCGGGATCCGCCCTTGGGGCCCTGTTTATGCAGATTATGGGGAATTCCCTGACGGTTATGAAAATAGATGTGTACTGGCAAAACGTGGCTATCGGCACTATCCTCCTTCTGGCTGTAATAATGGACCAGTACAGGAGAACAACCCTGCTGCGGAGCGGTGTATAGACCGGAGTGTTTTGATTTTCCCGGAGATCTTATAGCCTATGAAAAAATATGAGCTTGGCATAAGAAATATCACAAAAAAATTCCCCGGCACTGTAGCTTTGGATAACGTGAGTTTTGATCTTCGCCGTCAGGAAATCCTTGCCGTACTCGGGGAAAACGGCGCGGGAAAAAGTACGCTGATGAAGATTCTCAGCGGCAGTTATCCCCGCGGCTCATACACAGGTGAAATCATAAACTCAGACGATGAACCGCTGGTCTTCCACAACAATGGCGATGCTGAAAAAGCCGGGATCGGAATGATCTACCAGGAAAAAAACCTTATGCTCGATCTGAGCATAGCGGAAAATATCCTTATAGGCCATATGCCCAAAAACAGCGCAAATGTTATCGACTGGAAAAAGGCGCGCGAAATTGCAATATCAGAGCTGGAAAGGTTGGGAATGACCGGTGTTGATGTTACTATGCACGTCCGGTATCTGAACGCGAGTATGCAGCAATTGATTTGTATTGCAAGGGCCCTTGTCAAGAAACCGAAAATTCTCATTCTTGATGAACCAACGTCATGCCTGACGGAACAGGAAACAGCTTCTTTAATGTCGATTATCAGGGGCTTAAAGGAACGCGGTATTTCCTGCCTCTACATTTCCCACAAGCTGGATGAAATACTTAAGTTGTGCGACCGCGCCGTCATTTTACGGGATGGAAAATTTATTTCCGAATACGAACGGGACACTTTCGATTCCGGAAAAATTATCGAAGACATTGTCGGCAGGCGTCTTGAAATTGCCTATCCCAGAATCCCAAAGCAGACCGGTAACGAAGTATTGAGGATCGAACACATTAAGGTCGAGCATCCCTTTGCATACGGCAAAAACATTATAGAGGACGTAAGTTTTAGCCTGCGGAGCGGCGAAGTTCTGGGACTGGCCGGACTGGTCGGATCGGGAAGAAGCGAGCTTTTAATGGCTGTGTTCGGAGGAAGGCCGATGTTGTCCGGAACTGTCTATGTCAACGGAAAAAAGGTAAACATAAAAAGGCCCTCGGATGCCAAAAAACTTGGGATGGGTTTCCTGACGGAAGACAGAAAGACCGATGGTTATATACATTGCCTCAACATTCGTGAAAACATGGTACTGACCATACTTGATATAATCAGTAAATGGTCTTTTATTAAAGGGAAAACAGAAAAATTAAAATCCGGCGGCATGTTTAACCAGCTCAGGATCAAGGCGCCGGGTATTAATACGGGAATTATGAGCCTTTCCGGCGGCAATCAACAGAAAGTTTTGATAGCCAAATGGCTGCTTACAAATATGAAAATACTGTTTCTTGACGAACCGACCCGGGGTATAGATGTCGGAACCAAAACGGAAATTTACCGGATGATCGGTGACCTGGCGGCTCAGGGCATGGCCGTTGTAATGATTTCATCGGAACTTCCTGAATTGTTGGGCGTTTGCGACAGATTCATTGTACTCAGCAAGGGTATCGTTGCCAGGGAATTGAGCAGGGAGGAGGCTGATGAAAAGCGTATATTGCACTATTCATCAAACCTATAACCGTATATTCATTGCGTAAGCAATGAAAAATATTTTTTCAGGAGGCAATTATATGAAAAGGATTTTTGGAGGCATTCTGGCGGGTATTTTCTGCGTTGTGCTGTTAATCGGCTGTCAGGGAAAAGGCGAAAAAGCGCAGGCGTCCGCGGCAGATTCTTCCCCGTCTTCAAAACAAATCGAAATCTGGTGTGGAACCCCGCTGATTG
>JAIRLQ010000469.1 GCA_031259345.1 Treponema sp. | reverse complement strand
GTAATTCGTTATAATACAAGCAATTACACAGCATTGTTATGGAAATACCTCCTCTTTTAAGTTGATAATTTATCCAACTACATAACACTGTACCACGGAGCATAAAAAAATACAAGCGATAAATTGAATTTGTTTTAAAAACTGAAGTTTTGGAACAGCCCCAATTGTTTTCTTGATGTAGCAAAATTGAAAAAAATCGAAATTTTTATTGACATAATTAGGAAAGGACTTGTATACTTAATTGGTAAGACAAGTTTACCAGTTGTATAAAGGGAGTTTTATGGAGTTACTTGCGGATAATAAAACCCAAACGGATCAAAAATCATTCAACGATATAAAGGCCAAAATTGGCTCCGGCGGGGTTACAAGGCAGGATTTAAGGGATGGCTTTGCCTTTTTTGCCCAAATTTGCAATGGGCACAGCTTCCTGCGTTACGAAATTGGAAAAATTTGCGATGCCGCGGTCAGCGCTTCCGGGGATTCTACAGGCGGCGCGGACGAAAAGAAAAGCCTCTCTTTTCAGTTTAATCTAAATCCCCGTTCCGGCCTTGCGGTAGAAGCCCCGGCAAACGACGACGAAATTTACAGTATCAGTTTTAGCGGAGGTTTTTGCACCGCGTATGCTGGTCCCGCGGAAAAGCCCGCGGTTATTTTCTATATTAATATTCATACTATTCTTGACATCATAAAAGGGAATATGTATTCCCTGGTAGCCCAGATGGGGGGCTATATCAAATATACCGGCAACCGCCCGGATGCCATGAATTTTCAAAAGATCTTTGAGATTTTTCTTGATCAGTTTATTAAGCGCGATGATGCTTCATTTTTTAATTCCTTAAAAGAAGAACAAAAAAAGATCGATTATACGGGGAAGGTAAAATTCGGCGTCATAGGCGGCGGACAGGCCTTTTTTTTCCATTCTAACGGTGACCGGGCTTCTCCCTATATCGCATATACTGCCATTTATGATCGTAATTTTGAAAATGCCAAAAAAATGGCCCAGACCTATAAAGACGGGATTCTGCTTCCCTATGACGATCTGGACGCCATGCTTGCCTCGGGGATAGACGCGGTGCTGGTGATGGTGCCCCATGTGTACCATGTAGAGATGGTAGAAAAGTGCGCCGCGGCGGGGAAGCATGTGCTTTGTGAAAAGCCCATGGGCACTACTGTCGAAGGCTGCCGCCGGATGATCAAGGCCTGTAAAGACGCGGGGGTTAAATTCATGATAGCAGAAAACCACCGCTTTTTGCCTGCCCATGTGTGCATGCACGACATTGTTGCCAAAGGGCTTATAGGCGATGTGCTTATGGTCAGGGCGTATGAAGGGGTCAACGAAATCCACGGCCTTTCCCAAAGCGGCTTCTGGAAAGGCGATCCAATAAAGGCCGGCGGCGGCGCGCTGATGGATATGGCGGCCCACAAGTTTGTTACCATTGAATACGTCATTGGCTCCAAATGCAAAAAGGTTACCGGCGCCCTTGCCAAGCAGGCGATATTTTTGCCCGAAAAAGCCGAGGATAACGCCCTTGCAATCGCATCTTACGAAAATGGCGCGCTGGCAGATATAATGGTAAGTTTTACTCAAAAGACCATCCCCTACAACAGCATGGAAGTATTTGGCACAAAAGGCAGTATTTTTGAAAATCACGCCTGGGAAAAACCGGTGCGTTTTTGTTCTTTTGATGAACGCATGGGAAGCGATATTCAGAAGTGGATAGAGCCCGATGTTGAGCATCTTCCTTTTCCGGAATATTACACAATCTCGGTGCGCGAAACAGACGCGCATTTTGCAAAATGTATTCTGGAAAACAAAGAGCCGGAGTTTACGCCGGCACAGGCCATGAACGCCATCAGCGCCATACTTGCGGGCTACCTTTCCCACGAGGAAGGCAGGCCTGTGGATATTGCGGAAATCGAAAAAATGGCCGATCAGGAACGAACTATAGAAATCCTTGAGCGCCTTGCGCCGTCGATTCCTATTAATAAAAATTTACCGGAGGTAAAAACTGTGGAACCCATAGGCTATAACAGCAAAAAAGCGGTGGAAGTAATGAACCGTTACGATCTTGACCTGCTTGTCGCAGCGTCTCCTGTCAATGTATTTTATCTTTCCGGGCTGCCCTTGCTGCACAGCGCGGCAAATCCCATACTCCTTGCCCTGAATAACCAGTACCCCAATCTGGCCATGATACGCCGGGAAGGCGAGGGTACGCTGGTACACTGGAATGTTTTTAAAAGCGCGTCGTTTTTCAGTTGGTTTGCGGATACTGTCGGCATAGAAAATCAGGCGGAGGCAGGGCTTGCCTTACGGTCAAAGATCCGCGCCTGGGGCTTGACCGGTAAACGTGTAGGCGTCGAAACAACTTGTCCCAAATTCCTTACCGATGCCCTTGCGGACGCGGGTGTTACCCTGGTGAATTCCGACGGCGCTTTTTTGGATTTACGTTTGGTAAAAAGCCCTCTGGAAATAGAATACCTTCAAAAAGCCGCGGACATTACCGAGGCGGCCCTTAAAGATACTATTGCGGCGGTAAAAGAAGGGGTTACGGATTTAGAACTTCTTAAAATCGGAAAAAATTCGATGCTAAAACATGGCGCCGATGATTGGGATCACCTTACCATGACCATAGGCGATTCCGACCCCGAGGCGCCGGGAACGGGCCGGGCGGTAAAGAAAGGCGAAATTGTACGCCTGGACTTTGGCGCCATTTACAAAGGCTATGTGGCGGACATTAATCAGCATGTAGTTGTAGGCGACGCACCTGCGGAAGCGGACAAGCTTATTCAGGGCCTTTTGAATTACCAGCATTACTACGAAGACAGGATAAAACCCGGCGTCAATATGAAGGCGTTAAGTGAAGAAGCTCTTGAATGGTACAAAAAAGAAGTACCCAACGGCATCGCTTTTTCCATAGGGCACTCCATAGGCCTTCAATGTGAAGATCAGCATATTTTCGGCGCTATGGGCGTTTTGGACAGGCCTTTTGAAGAAAACATGATCTTCGAGATTGAAGCCTGGGAGCCCTTTGAAGGCGCCCTGATTGGAGTGGAAGACTGCTATGTGGTAACCAAAGACGGCTGCCGCAAAATGACCACCATGAGTAAAGCCATAGAGCGTGTATAACGCATAAAATAAATATTGAAGGAGAAATTTGGTATGAGTAAAAAGAAGAACCCGCTGGTTATCGTAGCTACGCCTAACATCTGCTGGCTAAACCCCGATGTGGAATATCCCAAAAAAGCGCCCGGGATTATCGAAGAAACCGTTAAGTGCCGTGAGGCAGGCGCTTCAGTGCTGCACACCCACGCCGAAGGCCAGTGGGCGGAAGTAATTAACGGCGTCCGGGCCAAGTGTGATATTATCGTGCAGAGCGGTATGTCCAGCATCCCTTTGCAGGAACGTATTGAGCTTTTTGAACAGCATTCGGACATGGTTTCCATTATCGCCAACCACCATGCCGAAGCTTTTACCCAGGTAAACTGCGACGTGCTTCACCCTCTTGCGGAACTGGAAGAATACTGCGTTGCGTGCCGCAAATACGAGGTAAAGCCCGAATGGGAAATCTGGCATGCCGGTTCAATCTGGAATATCAATAAATTAATAGAAAAGAAATTATTGGACCCGCCCTATATTACTACTTTCTTTTTAGGCTGGCCCGGCGGAACCTGGTCGCCCCCTACGGTACAGGAATACCTTTACCGCAAAAGCCTTGTGCCAAAGGATTGCGTAATTACCGTAAGCATTATGTGCGAAGAACAGATGGACATTCTTGTCGCGGCTATTACCAACGGGGACAATGTCCGGGTGGGTACGGAAGACTGGCCCTATTTGCAAAACGGAAAAATCGCCAAAACCTGGGAACTGGTAAAAGAAATTGCGGATATTTCCAGGTCCCTGGGCCGGGAAGTCGCCACTCCCGCAATTGCCAGGGAATTAACAGGGCTCAAAAAATAAGACAGGGAGGAATTTGATTATGACGGACAAAAAAGTTGCAATTATTACCGGGGCTTCAACGGGCATTGGTAAAGCGGCGGCAATTAAATTTGCCAAAGAGGGTTACATTACCGCGATTATCGCCAGACGGAACATAGACAAGGTAGGCGATGAAATCCGCAAAATGGGCTGCGAATGTTTTGATTTTGCCGGGGATGTCTCGGTAGAAGAAGATGTTAAAAAAATGGTCGGCGAAGTTGATAAACGTTACGGCAGGGTGGATGTACTTAACTGCAACGCCGGCGTTGTGGTGGTAAAGCCGGTGGAAGACATTACTTACGACGAGTTTATAAACGTAAGCAAAATAAATGTAGGGGGCATGTTTTTATTTACCAAATACGTGGTTCCCATTATGAAGCGCCGGAAAAAAGGTTCCATTATCAACCTGGGCTCCGTGTCAGGCCATGTGGGACAGACTGAACATGCGGTGTATGGCGCAACCAAAGCCGGGTGCCTTTCGTTTACCAGGGCCATTGCCTGGGAGCTTGCGCCATGGAATATCAGGGTTAATTCGGTAAGCCCCGGTTCCGTGGATACTCCCATGCTGGTAGGCGACTGCGAAGGCGAAGCAAAACGCCGGGGCGTACCATACGAGGTGATTAAAAAAGAACGGGAAGAAGAGCAGGCTTTTAAAAAGTGGGGAACTCCCGAAGAAATTGCCGGACCCATTTATTTTTTAGCCAGCGATGAAGCATCGTTTATTACCGGCGCTGATCTTTTGGTTGATGGCGGCTGGGTAGCAAAATGAGCAATGCCATGGCCGACAGCATAGCTGATATTCACAAATACGCTTTTGCTAATCTTAAAAGATCCAGCACCGTAGAACGTATTGTGGAAAATATCATTACGCTTATTAAAAAGCAAAGCCTTAAAGTTGGAGAGAAGCTGCCGTCAGAGCGGCATCTCTGCGAAATGATAGGGATAAGTCGGCCTGTTTTGCGCGAAGCCCTTAAAGCCCTGCAGGTAATGAACATAATCGACATACGCCAGGGCGCGGGGGCCTATATAAAAAGCCTTGAACCGGAAGATGTCATTGAACATTTGGATATTGTGTTTCATCTTGACTCTTCACTGTACCGTGATTTATATGAATCACGCCGCATACTTGAAGCGGGAATTGCCGCTTTGGCGGTTAAGAATATTGCGGACGAAGAAATTGCCCTGATTGAAAAAAACATAGAAGAAGCGGAAGCCTGCCTTGATGATGAAATCCTTTTTTACGAAAAAGATTTGGAATTACACGACCTGATTTTAAAAGCATCGGGTAACAGGGTAATACCTGTTTTTATGCAGTCCGTTAACAAGCTGGCTTTGCTGCTTAGAAAAAAAACAAACGCCATGCCCAATATCCGAAAAAACACCATCAGGGATCACAGGCAAATACTTTCGGCGTTAAAAAAGCGGGATCAACAGGAAGCCGCACAGGCAATGGAGCGGCATATTACTAATGTAGCAGACGCGTTTCTTGAAGCATTGGAGGCTGTAAAATGAGTGGATATTTTGTAACCGGGGCAAGCGGCTGTATAGGCGGCTGGGTGGTAAAAAATCTTGTTGAAGCCGGCCATAAGGTGTATGCCCTTATGCCGCACCCGGAAAAAATAGAAAAATTAAAGCTCATAATGAAAGATACTGATATTAGTAAAATTGAAATTATTTCAGGAGACATTACAAATCCTGATTTGGTAAAGGCGGCTGTAAAACTTTCCGGAGCGGAACACATAATCCACCTCGCGGCGTTGCAAATGCCTTTTTGCCGCGCCAATCCGGGCATGGGCGCCCGTGTTAATGTTGAAGGAACCATAAATATTTTTGAAGCCGCAAGGGCCGTTGGCTTAAAGAAAGTTGTATATTCTTCAAGCACCGCCGTGTACGGCTCGGCGGATGATTACCCCGAAAGGCAATTTGAACATAATTCTCCCCTAATCCCACATTCATTTTACGGGGTATACAAACAGGACAACGAATGGGCCGCCAAAGTGTATTTTGAAGAGGCGGGTATTTCCAGCATTGCCATACGGCCTTTTGTCGTTTACGGCCCCCTTCGGGATCAGGGCATGACCAGCACGCCCACCAGCGCCATAAAAGCAGCCTGCAAAGGCGGGGCCTATGAAATTTCCTACGGCGGTGAAGCGGAATTCCAGTTTGCGGACGATACCGCCAAAGCTTTTATTGCCGCCGCGGAAAAGGGCAGGACCGGGGCGGAAGTTTATAATTTAGGCGGCGGCACGGTAAGCATGGAACAAATAGTCAGGGCCATAGAAAAAGCATGCCCCGCTTCAAAAGGGCTGATTACATTTAAAGACACGCCTCTCCCTTTTCCAAGGCATAAGGATACGGGGGAGCTTGCCAAAGTTATAGGCCCGGTATGCCAAACCCCTCTTGAAGAGGGTGTCCGCATAAGTGCGGATTATTTTAGGACGGCGCTTGCCTAAAAGCTGTATCCAAGGATATGGCCTTACGGCAGGTAAAATATAAAAACCGTTCAGGCCGTTATGAACGGAATCTTTTTTTGGAGGCAGAGAAATGAAAAAAATCCTAATGCTAATCCTGGCGCTGTGTCTGGTAATGGGCGTCGTATTTGCCGGCGGTGGAAGTCAGGGTGGCGCGGCCAAAAGCGATAAAATCGTAATTGCCGCATGCATGCAGGGAAACCAAAGCGGATTTGTCCGCTACATGGTCAGCGGCATGTACGAATATCACAAGGCAAACGCCAGCGATGTTGAGCTTAAAGTAGTATACGCCGATGACGACCCGGCAAAACAACAGAGCCAGGTGGAACAGTTTGTTTCCGAAGGGGTAAGCGCCATTATCCTTAACCCGGTTGATAAGGTACAGAGCGCCGCGGCGGTCGATTTTGCCGTCCAGAACAAGGTGCCTGTTATCACTATCAATACCATTTCGGACAGCAAGAATGTAACCGCCCATGTCGGCTCCGACGATGTTGAAGCGGGCCGCCTGCAGCTCGAAAGGCTTCTAAAAGCCGCGAAAGACAAGGGTATTAGCAATCCCCGGGTAGCTTATATCAACGCGGTAATCGGACATTCGGCCCAGGTTTTGCGGGAACAGGCTTACAAAGAAGTGCTTGCCAAACATCCCGAGGCAAAACTTGTGGTGCAGAACACCGCGGACTGGTCTGGTGAAAAAGCCCTGCAGCTTACCGAAAACTGGATTCAGAGCTATCAAAAGGGAAGCGATCCCGGCATAGACCTCATTGCCACCCAGGCGGACTGCATTCTTGTAGGAAGCATAACCGCCGTTGAAAACTCCGGAAACGCCGGCAAGATTCTTCTTGGCGGGATGGACTGCGATATGCCGGTAATGGAGAAGATCAAAGCCGGCGTGGTAGACAATTCCATTTGGCAGGACGGTCTTGGTCAGGGGGAGTGGTCTTTGCGCCTCGCTATTGACGCGGCCAGGGGGAAATCGATTTCCGATTATATTATCCCCTATGAAGTCTGCACAAAAGAAAATGTAGACGGCTATATCAAACAGGCGGAAGCCCGGAACGCACTTTCGGCCAAGTATTTCTAAAAACCTCTTGAGGGGCGGGGAGCAGGCGGTCAATGGCCGGCAGACGGCCATCGATGTTTTGTTTCCTGCCATTTTCAAGGGCATTAAGGAGATTTTAATGGGCGATGTAATTCTCGAAATGAGAAATATTGACAAACATTTCGCGGGGGTTCACGCCCTCCAGGATGTAAGCCTTACCCTTAAAAGCGGGGAAGTCCACGCGCTGGTTGGAGAAAACGGCGCGGGAAAATCAACGCTGATGAAAATACTGATAGGTCTTTACCAAAGGGACAAGGGCGAAATAGTGCTTCGCGGAAAAGACGTACATTTTAAAAATGTACGGGACGCCCAAAATGCCGGCATCAGCATGATCTTTCAGGAATTTAACCAGGTAAAGGTTATGTCGGTTATGGAGAATATTTACCTGGGAAGGGAACCTTTAACCAAAACAGGTTCTGTAGATACAAAAAAAATGTACAACGATTCCCTTGCTCTTTTAAAAGAGCTGGGTGTAGATCTTGATCCAAAAGTAAAAATACGCGATTTAACTGTAGCCAAACACCAGTTGGTGGAAATTGTAAAAGCCCTTTCGTTTAACGCGGAAATAATAATTATGGATGAGCCAACCTCCGCCTTAAGCCGTAACGAAATTGAATACCTTTTAAAAATGATACGGACCCTCCGTGAAAAGGGTAAATGTATTGTTTTTATTTCCCATAAGATGGAAGAAATATACGGGGTCTGCGAATCTGTAACCGTTTTACGGGATGGTAAATTTATTTTTGCCGGCAAAGTGCATGATGTCGCGGAAAAAGATCTTATACGCATGATGGTTGACCGCGAAGTTAACGAACTTTTTCCAAAAACCAAATGTGAAATTGGGGAAGTGGTACTGGAAGTAAAAGGCTTAAGCTCAGAAGGTAAATTTCACGATGTCAGTTTTGATCTGCGGCGCGGGGAAATACTGGGAATTTCCGGGCTTATGGGGGCGGGCCGTACCGAACTTGTAGAAACTATTGTTGGCGCCCGCAAAGCAACAGCCGGGGAGATTTATCTTCATGGCAAAAAGATCGTAAACCATAATCCCGGCGATGCCATAAAGCGGGGTATCGCCATGGTACCGGAAGACCGCAAAAAGAACGGTGTGTTTCTTAAATTAAGCATAAAAGACAATGTTCTTATGTCGGCATTTAAAAAGTGCCTTCAGGGTTTGTTTTTGCAAAAAAACCTTGAGTTAAAGCATTTTACCGAATATGCCAAAAAACTGGAAATTAAATATGTGAACTCCCGCCAGGTTTGTAAAAACCTTTCCGGGGGTAATCAGCAGAAAGTAGCTGTTTCGCGGGTGCTTAATTCCGATCCCGAAATTATTATTCTGGATGAACCTACCCGCGGAATAGATGTAAAAACAAAATCAGAAATCCACCGCCTTATGTCCATGCTGGCAGGGCAGGGCAAAGCCGTATTAATGGTTTCTTCCGAGCTGCCGGAAATACTTGGCATGTCTGACAGGATACTGGTACTGCACGAAGGAACTCAAACGGGTATTCTTGACTGCAAAGACGCGACAGCGGACAAGGTTATGGAATACGCGGTAAAAACCAAAAGAATGGAGGCATAAGATATGTCGAACGCTAACGAAACTGTCAATAAAAAAGAAAATCGTTTTGACGCACGCCAGTTTATAAGGGATCACGGTATCCTTATTGGGTTTTTTATTATTGTAGCGCTTTTATCAATTGCGAGGCCCAACTTTTTACGCGCCGCCAATCTGATTAATGTTCTGCGCCAGGTTTCGTGTATCGGAATTGCCACCCTGGGTGTCGGCCTTTTGATTATTATGAACCAGATAGATTTAGGCATAGGTTCTACCTTTGCTTTGGCAGGGGTTGTGGCGGGCGTAATTGTTTCTACCAGCAGCGGGGATTTTTATATGGGCCTTCCCTGGGGCTTTGGTTATCTTGCGGGTATCGGCATATCAATGCTGGTTGCCCTTATCGCGGGGACTATAATTTCCAAAGCCCGCATCCCCGCCTTTATTGTTACCATGGGTACCATGTCCATAGGCAGGGGGCTTGCGCAAATTGTCGCCCACGGTATGCCTGTTGGCGGTTTTCCCGAAGCCTTTAATTTTCTGGGTTCAGCGTCCCTGGGGCCCATACCCTGGCCGGTAATTATTTATATAATTGCAATAATTGTTACCTGGTACATTCTTAACAAACGTCCCCTGGGACGCTATATCTACGCCGTTGGAAGCAACGAAGAAGCCGCAAGGGCGGCGGGCATCAATGTGGATTTGGTAAAAATTAAAACCTACCTTATAGAAGGCATACTGGTGGGTTTGGGAAGCGTAATACTTGCGGCCCGGATTAAGTCGGCGTCTCCTGCGGCGGGCAATAGTTATGAACTTGATGCCATAGCAGGATGCATCATAGGCGGCGTAAGCTTTACCGGCGGCATAGGAAATGTAAGCGATATGGTAATCGGCGCCCTACTTTTGGGCGTTATTAGTAACGGCATGGATCTTTTGGGCGTATCGGCTTTTTATAAGCTGGTAGTAAAAGGTTCCATTATTATTATAGCTGTGCTAATCGACCGGAAGCGGTCAGGCCGCGGCTAAAGCTTTACGCGTAACGCATGATTCGCGGCCAGGGTTCTTCTTTGCTTTTAGCGGGAAATATATTTTTTCCATTCTGAAGGGCTTACACCGGTTTTGTTTTTAAAAAGCCGCGAAAAATGGTATTGATCCTCAAAACCCAGGCGGAACGCCGCTTCTTTAACGGAAATATCTTCCCGCTCCAAAAGGGTTTCGGCTTTTAGTATTTTTATATGAATAAAAAACTGGTAGGGCGTCATGGAAGTATAGGTTTTAAAAATCTCATTTAAATGAGAGGTGCTTACGCCAACCTGCCCGGAAATATTGGGCAAATTAATAGAGCCAAAAATATTGCTTTCCATTATAGTTTTGGCTTTGTTGACAATTTCATGGTAAAAATCCGGCTGTTCCTGCCGTCTGTCAAGGGTTAGAATTTCGGCAATAATGGCGATAATGCTGGAGCAGGCTTTAAACTGATACAGCGGCCGCTGGTTTTTTATCTCGTCAAAAATCATCTCAAAGGCTTTTAACATGGTTTCGTTAATCCCGGCCTTAAAAAAGATTTTGTCTGTGGAAAACGCCTTTTCTTCCAAAAGACGGTTAAAATAATCCCCCTTAAACCCAACCCAGAATTCGTGCCAGCCTGTCTCAAAATCGGGGCTGTAGCGGTGCCATACCCCGGGCAGGAGCAAAAGAACAGAGCCCGGGACTACCCTAAAAGTTTTACCCAGGCACTCAAAATTGCCCAGGCCTTTGATAACATAAATTATGTCAAATTCAGGCAGGGCACGGCCCTCGGACACGGAACGGAAAATTACCGGGTGATCGTTTTTGTAGGGCGGATATGGGACAAGGGGAGGGACTTCTACATGCCCCGCGGTGGTACAAAGCATCCCCAGTTTTTCATCCTCTTTGCTGTATGGGGGGTAATGCAAAAAGGAATTGTTGGAAACGGAATTTTGGGTTGACGCGGGGAATTCGTCCATGAATCCTGATTATAGTGAGTTTTTTACATCATTTCAATAGAAATATCCATTTCTTATAGCCCAAAACAATGTAAAAATAGAGTCGAAACAGGAGATTCCTATGGAACGATTTACTTGGAAAGCAAAGCTTCTTCCCGGAAAAAAGGAAGAGTATATTAAGCGGCATGACGAAATTTGGCCCGAAATGACCGAGCTTCTTAACAATGCCGGAATTCATAACTATACAATATGGTGTGCCGGGGACGAGCTTTTTGGCTATTACGAGGCCGAAAAAGGCGTTGATTTTGCGTCGAAGATTCAGGCGGAAAGCCCGGTTGTGGACAAGTGGAACGAGTATATGAAAGACGTGATGGTCATGGAAAAAGATCCCGCAACAGGCACCCATTATAAACTGGAACAGGTATTCTACCATCCTTAATTTTAAAGGAAAAAGCATGAAACAGGCGGCCCTGCTTTTATCTTCCATTACAAAAACATTTCCCGGGGTGATGGCTTTAAGCGATATGAATTTTGAGCTTAAAGAAGGGGAGATTCATGCGGTGTGCGGCGAAAACGGCGCCGGAAAGTCCACCCTTATGAAGGTGGTTACCGGGGTTTACGGTCCTGACAGCGGGACTATTTCCCTTTTTGGCCGGGAAGTGTCTTTTGCCAATCCCCTGGACGCTTTTAACAAAGGGATTTCCATAATCTACCAGGAGACAAGCCTTTTTGAGGAAATGACGGTTCTTGAAAACCTTTTTTTAAACCGCGAGATTGTAAAAAAAATTGGGCCTTTTACAACTCTGGACTACAAGGCTATGGCGGAAAAAATGGAAAGCATTTTCCAAAGCCTTCATATTTCTATTCCGGTTGATGAAAAAATTAAAAACCTGGGCATGGCCCAAAAGCAGATGGTGGAAATCGCCAGGGCGCTTACCTTTGAGTCCCGTATACTTATTCTTGACGAGCCCACGGCG
>JAIRLQ010000418.1 GCA_031259345.1 Treponema sp. | reverse complement strand
CGATCAAAGAAAGCAGTGCAAAATAGTCATCGGTATACGGCGCGTCCGTCCACAGAAATCTGCCTTCCCGTTCGTCCGACCGCCGGAGCTCCGTAACCATAGCCGCGTCACCGCGTTCCAGAGCGGCAAGGTTGTCGACCCACACAGAATCCGTGCCGCTGGCGACTTCATATCGCAGTCCGGTCAATTCGCATATCTTGTCCAGGACATCCATGCTGATACCCTGCCACTCTTTTTCCTTGGCGTTGTAAAAGCTGGACGGATAGTTGTCGGATTCGGCAATCAACGTGATCGGCTTTCCGTTTTCGCCGCGCGTCTTAAGATACGCTTTTTCCGCTTCGGTGAACTTCGCGTAAAGGGCGTTCTTGTAATACTCCTCATGGCCTTTATTGTAGAGGGTCAAAAGGTATTCCATGCCTGCCTGGGCTAAATACTTGTCCAGGACGGATACGACAGGGGCCAGTTCTTTCCGCCCTGTGGAAAATGAGGACGGGGAATACACTATGGGGAAAATCTTTTCTATATGCCATCCTTCGGGCATATTCGCTTCGCCGTGTTCTTCGGCGAGAAACGCGTCCACTTCGCCGGTGGGGATCAATGCGGCCACGCCGTCAAGGGAATCCCGGTAAATGGGGGTTATGTCATACGGCGAAGAATCGAGAATAAGCTCCGCGGTATTGGCGCCTTCCAGGAAGCCAAACCGTAACGGGCGTGTTTTCACTATGTCATTAAAACTGAGGCTGCCATCCTCCCTGAAAGCCACAATCGCGCGCTGTACAAACGCCCTTGACATGAAGAACTTTTCCCGCCGTTCCGGCGTGGCCGAGAGGTCCCCGGTAAAATCTATCCGTCCGTCCGATACTCCGTCGTACAGCTCATTCCAATCATGTGTTTCGGGGGTGAACTTGATACCGAATAATTGGCTTATCCAATCGCAAAACAACGCACTGTATCCGCCTATCGTCCCGTCCGGTCTTGTAAAAGATTCCGTACTCGGAAAGGTCCCATAGGAAAATCCCTTGTTCCGATACTTGGCGGCGAGGGCGTTAATGGCCTCTATTTCTTCCGGCGTAACGCCCGGAATATCGCGAAAATTGGTATACGTTACCGGCGCTCCATTGCCACCGCCACCGCCGGAAACCGCGGCTCCGCAGGACGTTCCCATAACTATCAGTGCAAAAATGAACGTCGTCCATACACATTTCTTCATAATCAGCTTCACTTTTACAGTCTCTTAGGACTATTATAGTATGTTATTAGCTTATTGAATAGTCGTCGCAAGAAGCGCGGGGCATCGGCGTCCTGTTTGTATTTGAACGGTAAAAATGCCCTTGCATTGCTCAATTGACAAGTACCGTCATTCTCAGAATGATTAACCCATGAACCTTTTAGCAGAAGAACTTAACACCATCCTTGACAACAGTGTTTCCGGAAGACTCCTGTCCCCCGCGGGGCGGCGGCTCTATTTCCCCAAAGGCATTATCGCCCAGTCGGCCGAGGCAAAAAAGAACGCCGGGGCCGCAAACGCCACAATTGGCATGGCTTATAAGGGAGGCAAACCCCTTATGCTTCAGGCAGTTGCCGAAAGCATACCCGGCCTTTCGCCGGAGCAGACAGTGGCCTATGCCCCTACCGCCGGCATCGAACAGATCCGCACGATTTGGAAAAAGCTGATACTCCAAAAAAACCCTTCTCTGGGCGCGGACGATATTTCCCTTCCCGCGCTTGTCCCGGGGCTTACTTCGGGGATTTCCATTATAGCGGATTTGTTTTTGCCCGGCGGGGAAACCCTGATTTCCAGCGGCCCCTGCTGGGACAACTACAGTCTTATTTTTGAGGAACGCTGTGGGGGCATACTCCGCCTTACACCCTTCCTGGGGGACGCCGGCCTGGACATGGACGCCATCGCCAAAGCGATCAAAAGCGAGGCGGAAAAAGGCTATGTCAGAATCATCCTGAATTTTCCGAACAACCCCGCGGGCTATTCCCCTACCCGGGACGAAGCCCGGGCCCTGGCGGAACTGTTAAAGGAAACGGCCGAAAAAGGCGCGGATGTGCTGGCCCTTTGCGACGACGCCTACTTTGGGCTTTTTTACGAGGACGATCTTTTTCAGGAATCCATGTTCAGCCTGCTGGCAAAATTACACGAAAGGATCCTGGCGGTCAAGATTGACGGCCCTATAAAAGAAGCTTATATCTGGGGTCTTAGAATAGGCTTTGTTACTTTTGGCGGGAAAGGGTTGGCCGCGGCAGACTACGACGCCCTGGTTACCAAACTGATGGGGGCAATCCGCTCTTCGGTTTCCTGCGCCAATACCCCGGCCCAGCATATCGTAGCCAAAGCGCTGGAAGACCCGCGGACGCCGGGGGAAATAAAGGAATACCGGGATCTTATGCAGAGGCGTTACCAGGCGGTCAAGGCCTTTGTAAAGGCAAACCCGGGCCATCCCGTACTTACCCCCTTTCCTTTCAATTCGGGCTACTTTATGAGCTTTCGCTGCAAAGGGGTCAGCGCCGAAGCCATAAGGAAAGAACTGCTTGCCAAACACGGCATCGGCGTAATTTCGCTGGGGGACAACTGTTTACGGGCGGCGTTCTCAAGCCTGGAAGAGGAACAGATACGCGGGGTCTTCAAAGTGATTTACGATACAGCCGCCGCGCTAAAGGGCTAAGGAAGCGCATCGCGGCGAACCGAAGCTTCGCCGCTAGCCTACCAACTGGCGTCCTATGTCCTGAAGTTCCGGCATGCTAAGGTAAAGGGGGCGGCGGCCCCTGGCTTCAACTTTGTCTATCTCAACCAGGGTAATATACAGCTCGTTTACCAAATCCGCAAACACCTGCAAATTGGAAGCGAAATTATTTACCGCCATATCCCGCAAAACCTTGTCGGGCCCTGAGGGTCCCCCGGAAAGCCGCGACCTAAGCCCCGGCGCCAGTTCTCTGCGGACAACCGACACAAAACGAGCGGCGGCGGCAATCTGCCGGTAAAGCTCGTCCAGGGGGAAACCCTGCAAGCGGTACTGTTCAACTTTTTCGGTAAGAATATCAATGAGATCCCACGTTTGTTTGTCCAGGGACATTTGGAGCAAGGCAGGCCTGATAAACCGGTTAGAGATATTTATCCGGTAGTGTTCCCCAATACGTTCCACTAATCTGATAATTTGTCCGTCTCGTATTTGCATTCACTATTAGTATACTCCACAATGGATTAATTGACAAGACAGGGCAAGGGCAATAGAATTTGGTATGCGTAAATTTGCCGCCCCCCTGGCCGCCGCTTTTTTGGCTTTTTTATTCACCGCCGCCTCCTGTTCCGGGGACGGCGCCAACGCGGCTGTACTTTGGACAGATCAGCCGGAGTTTGCCTTCTATGCCGAAATGTTTAACGCCAGCCAGGATCGCTACAAAGTTGAAGTCCATTATTTTGAATCCCCTGCCCAGCGCCTTACCGAGACACGGGACTTTCCGGACATTGCCGCCGCCAGTTGGCTCAAGAGCGCATCAACCAGGGCTCTTTTCCGGCCCCTGGATGATCTTTTCAGAAAAGAAACCATCTCTTCCTCTTCTTTTTATCCAAAGCTTCTGGCCCTGGGCAATATCGAATCCAAGCAGTACCTTCTGCCTGTTTCGTTTAATATACCGGCGCTGATTTTTGCCCGAACCTACGGCCAGCCGCTGTCCAACCCCTTTACCATAGACATGACCGAAATTATGGAACAGGGAAAGGCCTTTAACGAAGAAGCCTCCGGGCTTTATACCCGCATGGGCTTTTCCCCTGCCTGGGATGATGAATTTCTTTTTATAACCGCGGCGCTCTTTAACACCGGCTTCCGGGAAGCTTCCCCCATAGCCTGGGACCCCCTGGCGCTGGAACAGGCAATGCTCTGGATTCAGCAATGGATAGCCCATGCCAACACTTCGATTCAGGCCGAAGATGACTTTGCCTTTAAATATCTTTACGACCCCCCGGAAAAACTTGTCAGCGAAGGGCGCATTCTTTTTAGCTATATGGACAGCAAGAAATTCTTTACCCAGGCCGAAGAACGCCGCGCAAATCTTGATTTTAGGTGGATTGCCGAAAAAGAAGTTATCCCCCTGGATGAACGCTCGGTCTATTTGGGAATTCTAAAAAAAGGACGCGCAAAGAAAGCGGCCGTTGCTTTTACCCAATGGTTTTTCCAGGAAGACACCCAGCGTATGCTGCTTGAATCTTCCAAAAAAAGCCGCCTTATGGAAACATCCTTTGGCATAGGCGGCGGCTTCTCCGGGCTTCGTACCGTTACCGAACAGATTTTTCCCCAGTTTTACCCCAGTCTTTTGGGACACATGCCCCCGGAATCGTTTCTTTCACCGCCTGCCATACTGCCCCGAAACTGGATGTCCGTTAAAGAACGGGTTATTCTTCCCTATCTTCACGACAGAATCCGTTCCCAAAGCCGTGAGGAAATCCGTTCCCTTGAACGCCGCATTACCGACTGGTACCGCCTGAACCGTGAATGAGGCTAAATTCCCATGCAGGTTCCCACGCAAACGGCGGTGTCTATCATCTGATGATCCAAAGGGACATTTTTTACCTTATTGGCGGGGACGCTTAAATCTACGGAAGAAATTTCGCTGCCCGAAAGAGTAACCATACGGCCGTATTCTCCCCGGGCAAGAAGACCCGCCGCCGCCGCGCCCAGACGGGTGGCAAGCACCCTGTCGCTTGCACTGGGTATGCCCCCGCGCTGGACATAACCCAAAATCGTCGCCCTGGTTTCCATGCCGGTTTCCGCTTCAATTTCCCGCGCCACCCGGTAAGCGGAAGAAGGGATCAACGCCCGGTATTTTTTCCGCTCTTTTTTGTCCATCTTTTTTTCTTCAATGGAGAGGGCGCCTTCGGCAACCACCACTATCGAAAAACTTTTGCCGCTTCCGGCCCGTTCTTCCAAATGGCGGCCTATGGCTTTAATGTCATAGGGGATTTCGGGAATTAAAATGACATCGCCGCCGCCTGCCACTCCGGCATAAAGGGCAAGCCAGCCCGCCTTGTGGCCCATAAGCTCAATCACCATTACCCGGCTATGACTTTGGGCCGTGGAATGGAGCCGGTCGATGGCTTCCGTCGCGATGGCCAGGGCGGAGCTAAAACCGAAAGCCCGGTCGGTACCCACAATATCATTGTCGATGGTTTTGGGAAGGCCCAGTACATTCAGGCCTTCTTGTGCGAGAAGATACCCCGTAGTGTGGGTACCGTTTCCGCCAAGAATTACCAGGCAGTCCAGGCCAAGGCGGGCATAGTTTTCTTTGATAGCCGCAACCTTGTCCGACTCAATTTCGCTGTCCGGGCGCCTTATATCCATTTTTGCGGAAGCCGCCCTAAAAGGCTTTTCCCTGCCTGCCCCAAGTATAGTGCCTCCCTGGGTAAGTATGCCGGAAAAATCTTCGGGATTTAAAACTCTGGCCCTGCCTTCGACAAGGCCCCGAAAGCCGTAGGCAAAGCCCAGGGCCTTCATGTTGTAACGGTTATAGGCCGCCCGGCACACCCCCCGGATTGCGGCATTAAGGCCGGGACAATCTCCTCCGGCGGTAAGGATACCGAATTTTTTGGTACCACTGGGGCTAATAATCATGATGCATTATAATACATTAACGCAACAACGAAATAGGGCCCTTACCGTGTTTATTGCTTTGTGAGTGGGGAATATCAAGGCGCGGCCATACATTCACAGCGAGGCAATTTCATCTACGGAAAGCCCGGTAGCCTGCGCTATTTTTTCGACGGGATCCCCGAGAGCCTTCAAGTTTCGGGCGATTTCTTTCCGGCCTTCCTGCCGGCCTTCTTTCCGCCCTTCCTTTCGGCCTTCCTTTCGCCCTTCCTGCCGGCCTTCCTGCTGCCCTTCCTTTCGCCCCTCTTGCCATGCGCCTTGTGTGCGGGAATATTCGTCCCGCTGCGCCTTCAGCCGCGCCTCGTAGATCATCCGGTTCGCTTCGTCTTCGCTCATCACTTGCAGCTTGCAATACGCTTCCTCTAT